>JBJHDE010000140.1:2959-10334 GCA_050486385.1 Planctomycetales bacterium
GTCGAGGGGATGTACTTTATCCAACCGTGCGTGGCCAGCAGTGGCGCCGGGGCCGACTGGTTGCCGCTCCGGCACCAGGCTGCACGCCGATGAGGCAACGGTCGACGCGCGATTGAGCGACCGGGTTTTTCCTTTTCCACCGGCGCGAGCCGTCCGCCTCGCGCCGGTGGCAATCCTCCGAGGGCTTGAGTCAAATTGCCCGCACCCCCAATTTGACAAGAGACAAACCCCTCAGGACATACCCTTTTAGGTGCGGTATGCAGTCGCTAATTTAGAGGAACGATGAAGGTCTCGTGAAGAAGCGCGGGGCCTAAATCGTTTTGCTCAATGGACTTAGGTATCGCATACCTGCCAGCGATGTCTTTTTGGCCCCCCGCATACTCCAGATCATCCCTCGGCAATCACTCAATAACTTGAGGTCCGGCACGTTTCGCATTGGCACGGCGATTGCTTTCCTGACCCTCTAACCCGGCCGAAATGGATTTCTCTCGGCCACGTTGAAACATCGGCTGATCGGATCCGCCGAACCTGAATCGCGCAAGGCTGCCGATGAGGTCCTGGCTTACTTCCGATCATCTCCTGAGATCCCACCTTATGATCGACGCTTTCCGCACTCCGCTGGCAGCTCCGCAGCACCGGACGCTGGCCGAGGAACTCCGAGGGTTCTTTGCGAAGCGGCTCCTGCCCGGTCTCCGTCAAATTCACGTGACCGTCGACGACCGCGAACACACCGTCGTGCTGGAAGGCCGAGTCCGCAGCCTGTATGAAATGCAGTTGGCCAGCGAACAGTGTCGCGGGCGGGCTTGTGGCTACCGCGTTGTCAATCTGATCGAGGTCGGCGAGTTGGGCCTGGCTTGTCCGGCCAATTGACGTTGGTTGCCCCACCGGCAACCCGCTACGACCATGCTTGATGCAATGAACTGGTCTCGGGTTGCCATCCATGGCCCTCTGATCGTGGGCCTGCCCTGTTTTTGGTTGGCCTGGGCGCTGACCCTGGCTCCGCCGACGGCTTCCGCCCGCTGGTCCCTGGCCCGCGGGTTGTGGACCCTGGGGTTGATCCTCACCGTGGTGCATGTGCTGGCGGTGTTCCATTTCATCCACGGCTGGGATCACGCCGTGGCCGTGGAGCACACCGCCAGCAAAGTGGCCGAGATGACGGTTGCGTGGGGGTTTCCGCCCTGGCGATTCGGCGAGGGTCTGTACTTCAACTATGTGTTTCTTGCCCTGTGGGCGTTCGACTGCGGCAGTTGGTGGTGGTTGGGCCACACCGGCTACGCCGCCCGAGGGCGGTGGCTGACTGCAATCATTTTCGCGGCGCTTGCTTTCATTGTGATTCAAGCCACGGTGGTCTTTGGCTACGGACTTTACCGTTGGCTGGGGCTGTTCGGTCCGGTGGTCCTGCTGGCCTGGGGCCATTGGTCCAGCCGGCGGCCGTTGACTGGCTTACCAGCTTCCGAAGGTCTATAGTGAGAAAACCTTTGACGCCTCACCCCACACTTCGGGTGATATTCTCTTGGGAGTTCGGTCGATGCGTGCCGCCGAGAAATCCTTGTGGCTGACGTTGTTGGTTGGCTTGCTGTGTCCCGTGGGTTTTGTGGCCCAGGCCGACGAGCCACAAGAGGCGAAAGCCCAACAGGACGAGAAACCCAACTTCATTCGCGTGCAGCGCGATGATCGTGGACGCCCGCTGAGCATGGACACCGCGGTGGTCCGCTACACGCCCGCCCAGGCTGGGCAGGCGGTCGACCCGCAAGTCCGCCGAGTGGGCACCGACGGGCGAACGCCCTTGCACCTGGCGGCCGAAGGCGGGCACTTGGACACCGTCCGCGAGTTGCTGGAGCGAGGGGCCGATCCCACCGCCGAGGACAAGCAGGGCCTGTCGCCGTTGCATCTGGCCGCCAAGGGCGGGCACACCGATGTGGTCAAGCTGCTGCTGGAAAACCGGCCCGCCGCCGACGCGGCCCCCAACGTCACGGTCGATCTGATCGGCGTCGTCCACATCGGCGAGAAGGACTACTACGAAGCCCTGGACAAAAGCTTTGCCGACTACGATGCGGTGCTGTACGAGCTGGTGGCCCCCAAGGGCACCCGCATTCCCAAGGACGCCGCCGAGCGGACCCCAGGTTCCGCCGTGGGCATGCTTCAGGCCGGCATGAAGGATATGCTCGAGCTGGCGTTTCAGCTCCACCATATCGATTACCACCGCGAGAACTTCGTTCACGCCGACATGACGCCCGAGGAGTTTGCGAAGGCCATGGAGGAGCGGGGCGAGAGCTTTCTCAAGATGGCCCTGCAGAGCATTGGTCACAGTTTGGCCGAGCAGAGCAAGCCCGGAGGGACGTCGGACCTGGATCTCATGGCCGCGATGTTCTCGCGGAACCGGCCGTTGGCCCTCAAACGGGTGATGGCTGGCCAGTTTGAGGACCTGGAGAGCCAGATGAAGATGTTTGGCGGCCCGCAGGGCTCGGCCATCATCCACGCCCGCAACCAGAAGGCTCTGGAGGTGCTCCGCGAGCAGATTGATGCGGGCAAGGTCAAGATTGGCATCTTCTACGGCGCCGGTCACATGCCCGATTTCCATGATCATCTGGTCGACGAGTTCGGCCTGAAACCGGGCGAGACCACCTGGTTGACTGCCTGGGATCTCCAAAGTCCCTGAGCCACACGATCCTCAACCAAGTTGCCCCCTGGGGGACCCGCCATCGATTGGTCGCATTGATGAAAGCCCCGCGCCATTGGTAACCTACGGGTTGGGGCGCAGGATGCCTTTCCTTTAGACCGGATCGACCGTAGTGTGCGGAATAGCTGGCGTTGTGGATCTGTTGGGACGTGCGGACATCGACCCCGGCCAGCTTCGGCGAATGGCCGATGCGATTTTGCACCGCGGCCCCGATGAAGAGGGCTACCTCCATCGTCCCGGCCTGGGATTTGCCAGCCGCCGACTGAGCATCGTGGGGCTGGCCGATGGCCAGCAACCCCTGTTCAACGAAGACGGCTCGATCGCGGTGGTCTACAACGGCGAGCTGTTCGACTACGTCGAAAAGCGGGCCGAGCTGGAGGCCGCCGGCCATGTGTTCCGCACCCACTGCGACACCGAAGTCTTGGTGCATATGTGGGAGCAATACGGCACCGAGATGCTCGCGCGGCTCCGGGGCCAGTTCGCCTTCGCCCTGTACGACGCCAACCGTCGCGAGATCATTCTGGCCCGCGATCGGCTGGGCATCTGCCCCCTGCATTGGGCCCGTCGTGGCGATCGGCTGTACTTTGGCAGCGAGATCAAAGCCATGTTCGCCTCGGGCGACATCGCTCCCGAGGTCGACCCTCGGGGCCTGGATCACATCTTCACCTTCTTCGCCATGGGCAGTCGCCGTACGGCGTTTGCGGGCGTGTCGGCCATCTACCCGGGGCACTTTCTGCGGATCCAGTTTCGTGAGGGGCAATCCGCCGACGTCAGCGAGCATCAGTATTGGGATCTCGACTTCCCCGACGCGGGCGAAGAGGACAACCCCCGCGATCCCAACGTCCTGTACGACGAGTTCGAGGCCCGCTTCCGGCATGCCGTCGAGATTCGTCTGCGGGCCGATGTGCCGGTGGTGAGCTATCTCAGCGGTGGGGTCGACAGCACGTCGGTGCTGGCCACGGCGGGGCGGCTGCGGGGCGAGCCGATTCCCAGCTTTACGATTCGCATTCCCACCAAGAAACTCGACGAGACCGAGCGGGCCACCCTGGCCGCCCAGACGGTCAACAGTCCGCAGTCGGTGGTGACCTGCGATAGCGGTGCCATTGCCGAGGCCTATCCGCATCTGGTGGAGGCAGCCGAAAGCCCGGTCATGGACACCTCGTGTGCGGCCCTGTACTGCCTGGCCCGCGAAGTCCGCGCTCAAGGCTACAAGGTGGCCCTCACCGGCGAAGGCGCCGACGAGGGACTGGCCGGCTATCCCTGGTTCAAAGGCAATCGCCTGCTCAACTGGCTCAACTTTCGCTGGTTCCACCTGGGTGATCGCTGCCGCGACTTCTACCACGGACTGCAAAGCCGGGCCGCCATCGCCGACCATCGGCGGGTGCGGGCGTTTCTGAATTGCAGCCCGGCCCAGGTCGACCTGTACGGCTTTGTGCTGACCACGCGGCACATGTTCTATCGCCGCGAGTGGATGGAACGCATGGAAGGCCACTTGGCCTACGAGGACCTGGAGATCAACTTCGACCGACTCCGCCGCTGGCATCCGCTCAACCAGAGCCTGTATCTGGGCTACAAGACCATGCTGGCCGGACACCTGATGAATCACAAGGGCGATCGCCCGGCGATGCACAACTCGGTTGAAACCCGCTATCCGTTCTTGGACGAGGACTTCACGGAGTTTTGCGCCCGAGTCCATCCGGATTGGAAGCTCCGTGGGCTACGGCACGACAAGGTGCTGCTGCGGCAGTACGCCCGACGCATCTTGCCGTCGGTGATTACTGAACGGCCCAAGGCGATGTTTCGGGCGCCGTTTGCCAATTCGTTCTTTGAATCGCCCCCGGCCTACGTGGAGCAACTGCTCAGCCGCGAATCGCTGGAAAAGACTGGCTACTTTGATACCGAGCGGGTGTGGAAGTATCGCCAGACCTACACCCGCTATTCGGACCTGGCGGGGCGGAAGCTGTGCATTGAGATGGGCCTGGCGGGTGTGATGGCCACGCAGCTTTGGCATCACATTTACCTGGGCGGCGACCTGTGCGAACTGCCCACCTGGCAGCCTCCGGTGGCCTTGTCTGGCGGGACCAGCGGTCCGCTGAACTTGCCGTCGTCGGCAACCCGCCCCTAATCGCCAGGCGTGATGCACGCGAGACCGCCCAGAATGTGAGCAGCCCCGTCGGCCGGGCACAATGCCTGGGACTGACGGGGCCACTCAGCGGGAGGTGCATCCCTGATAGTCGGTGCGGCGAGAGATGCCACCCAGCGACCTCGAAAGATCGCCGCGTGGCCCCCAACAATCACATATTGTCAAACGTCTCCATGATCCGGACCACGGCGGGTCCGAGAATCACGAGGAAGATCCCCGGAAAGATGCACAACAGCGTGGGGAACAGCATCTTGGTGGCGGCCTTGTGGGCCATTTCCTCGGCCTTGAGGGCCCGTCGCTGCCGCATCGATTGACCGTGAATTCGCAAGGCGCTGGCCAGGCTGGCCCCGTACTTCTCGGCCTGGGCCACCACGCCCGAGAGGCTTCGCAGTTCTTCCATATCGCTGCGGATGGCCAGCTCACGAAGCGCCTCGCCCGGCCGCTTACCGAGTTGAATCTCGCGTTCGCAGATCTTGAGTTCCGTGGCCAGCAGGGGGTGGGCCACGCCCAGCTCGTCGGCCACCCGCTGGATCGCCGCTGGCAGGCTCAAGCCGCCTTCCATACAAATGATGATCACGTCCATGGCATCGGGCAGGGCCCGCCGCATGGCGGTTTGCCGCTTCTTCTTGCGGTTGTCAAGAAAGAAGCTTGGCCCCACAAAGCCCAGCAAGCCGCCGGCCGTGGCAATCAACAGGCCGGT
This sequence comes from Planctomycetales bacterium, assembly GCA_050486385.1. GTDB lineage: Bacteria > Planctomycetota > Planctomycetia > Pirellulales > Pb10988 > JBJHDE01. Next base: position 8,483 of record JBJHDE010000140.1, read on the forward strand.
CATGGGGTCGATGACACGGGTGCCGATCAGGACCAGCCCCAACACTGGCAAACACATGAGTGCCATGATCTTGACACCCATAAACACATGCACGGCATTGGGATTGTAAATGCCGGCCTGGAGCAACCGCGCTTGAAGCTGCGTGCGGTCTTGCTCCCTCATTTCAATCATCGCGCCCAGTTCGCGGAGCCGCTCGCGGGCCACGCTCTTGACCGCCACGTTTTCTTTGCCGCCGCTGGAGGACGTCCCTCGCCCGCCGCTGCGCAGATCGCGGAGCCGAGCATCGACGTTGTCGCTGCTGCCGGTCAGCAGCATCGACCCCAGGATCACCACCACGCCCGCCATCACGGCGGCAATGACGGTCATGACGACTGTCGAATCCAATTCCATCGCACCAAACCTCCCGCAAGACCCTTGAACAATGCGCCCGGACGAGTTCCGCGGTCCTCAACCGAACGTGAAATGACAATGCAACGCACGATTTTGACTCGCCCCCATACCGTCCGGGGGGAGCATCAGTAATCGAAATTCACGATCTTTCGAATCCACAACCACCCGACGAACTCAAAGAACAACATGCCCAAGATCAGCGAGGGGCGGTCGAGCAGCACCTGCGCGTAGTCGGGGTTCAGAAACAGCATGACAATCAACATGCCCGGCGGCAGACACATCAGCACGATGGCCTGCATGCGGCCTTCGGCCGTGAGCGCGGCGATCTGACCGTTGATCTTGAATCGCTCGCGGACCACAGCCGAGAGGTTGTCCAACATTTCGGCCAAGTTACCGCCGGTCTCGCGCTGAATGAGCAAGCCCAGCACGAAGATCTTCAACTCGATCACGCCCGACCGCCGTGCCAGGTCCTGGAGCGAATCCTCCGGGGCGATGCCCAGGTTCATCATCTCGGTACACAGGGCGAACTCTTCGGAGATCGGTGCGGGAAACTCGTCGACCACCGCGGCCATGGCCTGCGGCATGGTCTGACCGGCACGGATGACCCGCGCCATCAGGTCGAACGTATCGGGCAACTGCTGCCGCATGGCGTTGAGCCGCTGGCTTCGCTTAAACATCAAGAAGGCCGTCGGCATGAAGGCACCAGCCAACCCGGCCGCTGGGGCGACAATCATCCACACACTGCCGCTCACCAAGCCGCCGACAATCGCCAGCGGCACGGCCAGGGCCACCGAGGTGATTGCCAGCTTGTTGATATCCCAGCCTTCCACGCCGGACTGGTCAATCAGCGTCTGATAGCCCTCGACAAAGCCTGGCTGTTCGTCTGACAGCTCGGTGGCCATGTTGCCCAGGTCGCGGAACAAGTTGGTCCGCTTGGCGCGTTCCCGTTGCTTGTTCCGAAAGGCCTCGGCCATCCGCTCGTCGAGCTTGGACTTGTCTCGCAAGTACAGGTCGTTGGCCACCATGAACACAGCCAACGCGGCAAAGCCGCAGGCCACAATAATGGCCGTCAACAGATAAGGATCCACGCTGATACCTCCCGGATCATGATTGACAAGCGATCCGTTGCCAATTGCCTAAAGAACGATTGAGATCTGATTGCCGCTGCCCCACGAAGACGAACCCGAGCGACCGAGCCGCCCCGCCCGTGCCGTGGGCCCTTGTGACCGATTCCCGCGAACGAGTCCGAACGGTTTCCAACTCGAACGCAACGGCTGACGGTGCCACACACTGGTGGATACGCCACTCGTGACACCGAAGCCTGTTGCCTGAACCTTTTGCCGCGATGGGGCAAACCCGCCCACCGCGTTATGTGCTCGTTGGGCTGAACCCGCGGGTTGGGCCCAAACTCAGTTTGTTGATGGGCGGAACGTCCACCGCCGCTCAGCGCCGGCTCAGATTC
>JBJHDE010000141.1:0-10308 GCA_050486385.1 Planctomycetales bacterium
AATCAACATGAGGAAACGTCTCCTTGACACAGGGGCTGAGTGTACCGAGTGCCTGGGTGCGGGAGCGACGGACCAAACCGGTTCGGTCCGTGCCACAGGCCGGCTTTCACCCAAAGTTGGGCTCGAGCCGCATGGATTACGGCAGGATCGATTCTCCGCGAACCGACTTGCACACATGGGGAGTGACGGTCTGGCAGGGCTGCCTCCCGCCCGGACACGGAACGGTCGTCCGTCCCAGCTCCGGTTCCGACAACACGCGACAGATCCGCCGGACCTTCCGCACGGTCCGGGACGGGCTTCCGACCCGCCAACCACTCGGGCTTCTGCCGCTGCCGCGCCCGGAACGCCAAACTCACTGGTGGTGAGCCTCTTGTCTCGGGTGGCAATTTCCGTATCGTCCCGCAACTCCAGCGACCTTGAGAGCCCAACCGACTTTTTGCACGGATTCGTCCAATCGGGTTTCCCGTCGGTGATGGGTTGTTAGGGCCTTACCGAAAACGCGGCCAAACCCGAAAATTCCCGCGCGAATTTGCGAAAATTTGTTGGCCATCACTTGACCGACCGTCATTTTGACCCGCCCGCGGGGTCACGGCCGGACTTGGCAACGTAGATGAGGCCACCGCCGCCCCGCCTTTGGCCCTTGGGCCGCCGCCTGGGGCGTTGGCATTGCTGGCCACCTGGAGGCATTGCTCCTGGCCTGCTCGGCCCCGTTTCCACCAGTCGAGGAGATTCCCACCCGACTTGTACTTCGCCGCCGGATCGGCGCGCGGCTCGCGATCGGCCCGTCCGCCGGAGCCGACCTTATGGGGTGGTCGAATGGCCAGCGGGTCGGTCTGGGGATCGCCGCCCGGTCGGGCATCGCGGTCCTGAGGGAAGAACTGCACGATCGCACGGTTGACCCTGGTCCATCCGCGGCGGCCGTTCCGCGCAGGGCACCTGATCGGTCATTGCCTACCTCGGCGGATTCAGCGGTGACCGCGTGGCAGGTGGGCGAGCGATTCGGGAAAGCTTACTGGATCAGCCCTTCCCACGAGTTGGGGCGTTTGCGACTGCCGATCAATCGAGTCGGGCTGATGCAGGCTGGCGGGTCGCCGTTCAATCAGAGCCCAAAATCGCGCCACGGATTAGCAAGCCTTCCGTCGGCGGTTTGCTGAGGGCCTGATCGACCGCATTGACGAACTCCTGCATGGGGGAGGCATCCAGGGTGGGCTCGCGCTCATGATGGATGGTGGTATTGAGGTGCGACTCGTCGGCCGAGCGGACACGGAAATGCGACTGCCAACGGTCTTGCGGATCATCTTGGCGATGCTTCCGCTGGAATTCCAACGTGAGACGCAGTCCGCTGTCTTCGCCGAGCGGATCGACCTTCAAGCGGACCCCTTGCGCGCCTTCGGGCCGCACGTTGGCCAAGCTGACCAACAGACGTGCCAGCATTTCGCCGGTCAACGGGCGATCGCGAACCACGGCCAGTTGCTGGCGGGCCTGTTCGCCCGGCTCAACTCCGTAATCGGCGAATGCGACATGATGCACCACACAGCTCAACCGCTGTTGCAGGCCCAACAGGCTGGCGCGGGCGGCGTGCTCGGCAGGCAGTTCGGGCAGAAACCGCCGCACCGCGGGCAGGGCCGGAAGCCCGAGTTGCTCGATCTGCTTGAGGATCGGGCCGCGCTGGGTCGCATTGCCGTCGATCGCCTGCTGCAACAGCGGAACCACCTCGGCGTCGTCCAGCGGTTCGATGGCCGGGGGCGCGGTGTCTGGCACTGGCGGCAGGCCCTGCTGCTCGCGCCAGGCGTTCTGGATGGCGGTGATCTGCCGATCGCGTTCGACCTCTGAGGCCTCCAGGTCAAAGTGGTAGCGACCCGGGAACTGCTCGACCAGGGTCATGGCGGCGAAATCAGCAATCCGCGGATCGGAAAAGTGCTTGCCGTTGCGGCTGCCGCTCATGCCCTCGCGTTCGGCACGATCGCCCAGGGCATGCACCAGCACCGCCTCGATCGCCTGCAAGGCCGGTTCGTCCCCGTCATCGGCATTGTGCCGTTGGTGATCGCCTAGCATCTCGACAATTCTCAAGCGTCCGTCGACTGAATCGTCGAACCAGTTCTCGCTCAGGGCGGCAATCGCCTCGGGCTGCCGCATGCTGAGCAGCAGGTGCGCCAGAGCGGACCGCGGATTGGGACGGAAGAATGGATCGGTGTCGGTGTCGCCTGGCTGCTCGTCCAGATTTCGCCACCAGGTGAGCGCCAGTGGCAGCAGGTCCTGGTGGCCGCGGCGGACCAGTTCGCCGGCTACAGCGATGCGGATTATCAGGTCCTTGGCGGCGGCGAGCTGTTCGCGGAGGAACTCGTCCACCTCCTCGCCCTCGAGTTCGGCCGCCAGCCCGATCAGTCGCTCGACAAGCCACTTCGATTTGGCTTGCGGTAGGGTCTGGCGGATGGTGTCCAAAGCGACTTCGGGGTATCGCTCTACCAAGCGGTGGGCCTGGGGCAGGGCGTTGCCGTCGGCCCGCAGCACGCTCTCGATGAGCACCTGCTTCTCGCCCTTCTCTTGAATCTGCTGCCACCAGGCTTCGACCTCGCGTTTCACGAGATCAGCCTGGCCGTCTTTGACCATCGCGGCGTTGGTGTAGGTCCTGATGTAAAAACTGCGACTCGCAATTCTGGACAGAATCGCCTGGGCGCAGTCGCCCACCCGCAGCACATGGTGCGAGAAGTAGTAGTGGCGATGATAGCCCACGCTGCGGGTGAGCCGGTTATCGTTCAGTACCTCGATGAGGGCCGGCACGGCATCGAATCCGATCGCGACCAACCGAGCCGCTGGGCTGGCTTCGCCTCGCGGGTCGAGGAAGATATCGCATTCCCCTGGCTGGCTCCATTGCTGGCCATTCTGGTCGCGAAGCTGGAAGACCAGCTCGGCAATCTGTTCTTCGCGGGGCAGATCCTCGAAAGCTCGCGGCGGCTTGGCGGCGTGCGCCAGGTCCTCGGCCGTCATCTGCTCCAGCAAGGTCACCATGCTCTCAGCCAGTTTGTGGTGTTCGCTCTCGGGAAAGTGCTGGACCAAATGCCGAAATTCTTCGAGCAGCTCCACACGGCTGATTTTGGGGTCGCCGAACGATTCGACGGCCCGCCATGTCCGCATGTAGGCCATTTCGCTGGCTACGGCCTGTCGTAGCGTGCGGCGTTCGATCGGGGCATCGCGGAAATGGCTATTCAACTGTGGGGCCACATTCAGCAACTCATTCGCCAGCGCCGGCTCGCCCTGGGCGGCGCAGGCCCGCGCCAACACAAAGGCTTCGTTGACCGATCGCAGTTTCCCGCCCGTCGGTTCAAAGACCCGTGCAAAGCGATCGTCCTGGTCATCTTGTTTCCGATTGAGACGCTCGAGCTGCGCCTGTGTGTACTCGGCTAACGAGAACAGCTCGTAGCCAACCTGCTCGAGTTCGGCCGTTCCTGCAGGTGTCTTAACAAAGCTGTGGATGACCTGATCGATCCCGAAGACGGTGAACTCCTTGCCTGTGTCGGTCAGCAAGAAACCTGCGAGATAGCTTTTGACTGGTGGGTTGTTGCCAGACCGCGACCAGCCGCCGGTGGCGACCCACACGAACGGCCTGCGCCGCAGGTCAGGATAGCCAAGCCCATCGAACCACTGAAAATCCTCATGGTCCTGAACCGTAAGCCCGCCCGGGCCCGCTTGGCGGTCCTGGGACTCAACCATTCCCACCAGGAGCAGGCCGCACGCCAGCCCGGCAAACAACGTCCGTTGCAGATTCATGGTCGAAAGCTCCCCAGGCAGTGAAAGAAGCGACCCGGCCGCATGAGTCCGAATCGGCCTGTCCCCACGAGCCGACCGATATCAGGCCACTTTCACCATAAGCATTCGCGGGAACTATTCCATCAGAGAGTTCCACGACTGCCTAGAAAAGTCCCCGAATACGGCTCCGAGGTTGGAGCGTCCTTGGTGCGGCCGTCTGCCGTCACAAGGCGAGCGCGGGGCGCGGGGATCGTCCCTTCAGGGATCACTGGAATTGTCGCGGACAGCCATGGCGGGCTGGTGGCACGGTTCGTCCCCCCACGCCGTGCATCAGGCACCGTCCCAAGCGCAACACTTCCCTGTCACGCAGGGTCAGAAGCTCATGCCGGGTGCGCACCGCGGGACTCCGCCGATCGTTCCTCCAGAAACGGCGGGTGGGGCGGGTATTCGGCCACTTCGATGGTGCGGCCTTCGGGATCGTGGAAGAACAGTTGCCGCAGACCGCTGCCGCCCTGAATGTTCTCGCGGTAGGCCACCCCGTGGGCCTGCAACGCTTGCTCCACCGCCCGAAGATCATCCGACGCAAAGGCGATGTGGTCGTCGCGACTGCTGATGGCCCGCTCGTCGGGCGGTTGGTGCCCTTGCCCACCAATCAGGTGGATTTGCAGGCCGTTTCGCAACAGCCACGCTCCGGGAAATCCCATCGCCGGCCGTTCCAGGGCCTGGAAGCCCAGCACCTGTTCGTAGAACGCCTGACACCCTTCGACATCGGCCACGGAATAACTCAGGTGGTGCAGGCCCACGGTGGGCAACGGTGTCGCGGGGGCATCGGACTGGCTGGCCCGGGGGGCGGCGGTCATCGGCGCTCGTCGGCTTTGGGGATCAGTCGGCTTTGGGGGATCAGGGGTGGGTCGCGGTCTCGCGGGGAAGGGGTGTCGCCCCGGGCGACCCGACTTGCTGATGCTAGCAGGATGGGTAAGGTCTTACCAAGCCCCGCTCGCCCGACGAGCCGCCGGGCCTGGAATCGCCGCCCTCCGTCTGCCGAGCCCCCACGATGTCGGCTTCGCCGAGTCAGCCCCATTTTGCGGATCGCCTGATCGCCGCTGTTCGCCGCACCAAGAACCCCGTGTGCTTGGGGCTCGATCCCCGGCTCGACGGCCTGCCGGCATCGCTGCGGGATCCGGCCGCCGGGGGCGAACCCGCTCGGGTGGCCGACGCCTATCGCCAATTCTGTTGCGAGTGTGTCGACGTGGTCGCCGGCCGGGTGCCGGTCGTCAAGCCGCAAAGCGCCTTCTTCGAGCAGCAGGGCCCGGCCGGGGTGACCGCCTTGCGAGACGTCGTGGCCCACGCCCGACGGGCCGGGGTGCTGGTGATTCTGGATGCCAAGCGGAATGACATTGGGTCCACCGCCGAGGCCTACGCGGCGGCCTACCTGGCCGATGGCGACTTGGCGGCCGACGCGCTGACGGTGAGTCCTTATTTAGGGGCCGATAGCCTTGAACCCTTCATCGCGACCGCCGGGCGGCACGGCAACGGCCTGTTTGTGCTGGTCAAGACCTCGAATCCCGGGGGCCGGACCTTTCAGGACCTCGATTGTGGCGGGCAACCGCTCTACCGCCACGTGGCCGCATGGGTCGAACAACAGGCCGCCGAGGCCCGGGGCACCGGCGAGTACGGGCTGGTCGGGGCCGTGGTGGGGGCCACCTACCCCGAGCAGCTTGCCGAACTCCGCGAGGCGATGCCGCACACCTGGTTTCTGGTGCCCGGCTTCGGTGCCCAGGGTGGGGCCGCCGGCGATGTGGCCCACGCCTTCGATGCGGCGGGAACCGGCGCAGTGATCAACAACTCGCGGGGGCTACTGTTCGCCCATCGACGCGAACCCTACGCCAGCCGCTTTGGCGAGAGCCAATGGCAACGGGCCCTGGAAGCGGCCCTGGACGAGATGATCGCCGCCCTGGCCGCCGAGACCCCCGCCGGCCGGCTGTGAGGCCCTGGGTTCGAGAAATTCAGGCGCCAGCCGATTCTGGCGCGCTAGAATACAGCGATCCGGAGGCAAAGCTCCCCCCGAATCATTGGTTTTGGGGGACCTCGACGATTGACACGTCTCCGAAGAGCAACGACAAAGAAAAGACAAATCCGAACGTTCCCCTCCGACCCGCGGGCGTTGCAATATGTTGCTGGCACAACTCCCCGTCTTGGCGCAAGTCGACGCCAATAATGACATTGTCGCCATCCTGCTGTTGGTTGCGGTCTTTGCGGCCGTGGTGGTGGGCCTGGTGCTGTTGCTGATCTTCGCCCAGTTCTTCTCGCTGTACATTCAAAGCGTGACGACTGGGGCGGGCATCGGGCTGTTTCAGATGGTGGGCATGCGATTCCGCAAGGTGAATCCCGCCATCATCGTCCGGGCCAAGATCATGGCCGTGCAGGCCGGCTTGGACGAGCGAAGCACCGGCATCACCAGTCGCAGTCTGGAGGCCCACTACCTGGCCGGCGGCAACGTGCCCCAGGTGATTCGGGCGTTGATTGCCGCCAACAAGGCCAAGATCGTCGACCTGGACTACAAGCGGGCGACCAACATCGACCTGGCCGGTCGCGACGTGTTGGACGCCGTGCAGACCAGTGTGTATCCCCGGGTCATCGACTGTCCGGGGGCCAATCAGGCCCGCAGCACCTTGGATGCGGTGGCCAAGAACGGCATTCAGCTCAAGGTGAAGGCCCGCGTGACGGTGCGGACCAACATCAACGCGGTCATCGGTGGTGCCACCGAAGAGACGATCGTCGCGCGGGTCGGCGAGGGGATCGTCAGTGCGATTGGTTCGGCCGAGGACCACTGGGAGGTGTTGTCCAACCCCGATCGCATCAGTAAGGCGGTGCTGGCCCGACGGCTCGACAGCCAGACGGCCTTCGAGATTGTGAGTATCGATATCGCCGACATCGACGTGGGCGAGAACATCGGCGCCCGGCTGCAGGCCGACCGGGCCGAGGCCGACATGCGGGTGGCTCGGGCCAAGGCCGAGACCCGACGGGCCGCGGCGGTGGCTCAAGAACAAGAGAATCAGGCGGCGATTGAAGAGAGCCGGGCCAAGCTGGTGGCCGCCGAGGCCGAGGTGCCCAAGGCCATCGCGCAGGCGTTCCGCGAGGGAACCTTGGGCCTGATGGATTACTACCGGCTTCGCAACGTCCAGGCCGACACCGACATGCGAAACACCATCGCCAAGGCCGGCATTGGCGTGGGCCAGCGGATGGAACCGCAGACGCAGAACTGATCGCTGGGGGGCGGCGGACCGCAAGCGACCGAACTTAGGAGCCAGCCATGGGTGAGATGATCGCTGTGATCATGACGATCATCGGTATCATTATTTATGCCTTGAATCAGGCGATTGAAGGCAATCAGCAGAAGCAGCAACAGCAGCAACGGCGCGAGGCCCAGCGGCAACCGGCCCAGCGCCAACAGGCCCAGGGTCGGCCAGCCGCCCAGGAAGACGATGTCGATGCGTTTTTGCGGGATGTCGCCCGGCGTCGCCAGGGTCAGCAGGGGCAACAGCAGCCGCGTCGACCGGAACGGGCCGAGGCTCCGCGGACCAGTGACGAGGAGCTGGATGCGCTCCGCCGGCGTCGAACGCAAAAGGAGCAGGCCGAGGCCCAGCAGCGTCGCAGTCAGCAGCGGCGGCAAGCTTCGCAGCAACCCGTCGAGCGGCTGACCGATCGCTCAGAATCGCGGTCGACGACCAGTCACCAGCGGCGAACCCCGTTGTCCGATCGGCCACAACGCGATCCGCTGGAAGCCGCCCTGGCCGACGAGCCCGAGATTCGCACAGGCGGCCTGTCGACCGCCTTCGCTCCGCTGGGCGGTATGCACAGCCTGCCTTCCATCTCGGATCCCTCCGCCTCGGTCGAGCAGGGCTCGGCGCGGGGACCGGACTTCTCGCTGACCCTGACTGGCCTGGTGACCGATCCGGTCGCTCTGCGTCGGGCCTTCATCCTGCAGAGCATCCTCGAACGGCCCGACGATCCGTTCGAACGCCGCATCATCTGATGCGGCGAGAAGTTAGATCGGTCGAGCAGGCGAGCAGTCGAAAAAGAGATCAGTCGACCAGTCGCTCTTCGAAGTGGCTTTGGTAGCGCAGGCTGCTGGCGGCACCCTGGAAGCCGATGACTTCGTCGTCGACCGTCAATTCCACCCGGCGGATAGCTCCCAGTTCGGCATCGAACCAGATATGTCCCCGACCGGACTGCTGCACCAGCTTGACCCGCACATCGGGCCGATCGACCGGCGACAGGATCTGGGTCTCGGTGAAAATCTTGACCTGATGGCCGGTGATGCTCTCCACCCGGAAGAAGTCGCGGGCCTGCACCGTGACGACTGCGCCCGACTCGGTGGGAACGCGAATCGGATAAGGCACCTCCCAGGTATCGCCCACGCCCACGGCGCGCTCGGGCAGGGGCATGGTGGGTTGTCGGGCGGCTTCCGAATCGAGCCCCGGTCCGCGATGCAGGGCCTTGCGGCTACCGACTGCGCCGCGGGGATCGAGCGAGAATTCGGTCAACGGCACGCCGACGCTGCCGGCCACGCCCTCGAATCCCGCCGGCGGAGTCTTATCGGTGGAGCTGTCGTACTCGACCGGCGCCCGACCGCTGAACTGTTGCCGCATCCGCACCCGCTCGACAGTGTTAATCAGGGTGGCCTCGCCATTGCCGTCGATGGCTTTGGGGGTCCACTTTTTGGTGCTGGTGCTCAGCGTGCTGGTCCGCTGGGTGTGGCCACTGACGGTGGTCTTCATTTCCACCCGGTTGGTGACTTCCCAGCTCAGCGGCTGGTCGGGCGAAAACTTGTAGCGGAGCAGTAGCTTCTTCGAGTCGGCTTCGACCACCCCGGCCACGAGCAGCAGGGCCAGCAACATTCCACAGCGGGTCATCATGGCTCAGGCGTCCTTTCCTGAGGGGGGGAAGCAAACGGGCCGCTCGGCGTCGTTAGCCTGAGATCGACCAAATCGGTTGTAGGGATTGAGCGGGATTCGCCGGGCGGCGGCGATTCTCGCCCCAAGCCTCAGCTCACTCGGGCTCGCCCAGACGTCGCTCCGACTCGGGGCGATCGCTCACACGGGCGCCTCGGATCGTACCACTCCAATGGAGTTTCTCGCGGAGGGTGCGATAGTAGCTGTGATTCGGAACCTCGACTAGGCGGAAATGGGCGGGATTCTGGCGGACCCGCACCCGGTCGCCGGGTTCGAGAGTCTGGAGGATCTGCCCATCGACCACCACGCAGGTGCCGTCGTGGGGTTCCTGAATCACCATGTCGTAGACCCGCGAGGCGTCGTCGACCACCGGTCGCATGGTCAGGGCGTGGGGGCAGATGGGCGTCAACACAATCGCCGACAGATTTTGCCGCAAGATGGGGCCGCCGGCGGCGATGTTGTGGGCCGTCGAGCCGATGGGCGTGCTGAGGATCAGCCCGTCGCAACTGTAGGTGGTGGTCAGCTCGCCATCGACATGCAGGTCGATATCAATCAACGAGAAACCGCGGCCGGTGATCACGCAGACCTCGTTGAGGCACAATCGCTGGGCGATCCGCTGGCCACCGCGATAGAGCTGGCAGTCGAGCATGATGCACTGCACGATGCGATAACGACGCTGGCACACGCTGGGCCAGTGGTCGACCACTTCGTCGGGTGTCAGGTTGGCCAGAAATCCCAGCTTGCCCACGTTGACGCCCAGCACGGGCCGCTGTTTGACGCCCATTTGGTGGGCCGCCCGCAGGATCGAGCCATCGCCACCGATGACCACGGCCAGCTCGGCCTCGCAGTCGGAAAGATCCTGCTCGAAGGTCAGGTCCCAGGCAACGATCTCGGCCGAGTGTTCGATGATCGGCCGTAATTGGTCGGCGATGGGTTGCACGCGGGGTTTTTCTCCCCAACCCAGCACCATGACCCGCGGGCGTCCGGCGGACTCGGTCGCATCGGGCCGGTGCCCGGTAGCCCCGTCTGGCGGAATCATGCTGTTGCTCACCGTGGCCCGGAGTGCCGACCTGCGTCTTCAGGCATCAAGCTGGCCGGAGAACCCCGCCCATGCAACCCCGTGACCAAGAGACGCGGTGGGTCCCTGGCGACGGGGCCAACGGGTCAGGCAACCGCTCGGTGCTTGTTCAGGCGTGGGACACTCACCGCGGCGTGCGGGCCACCGGGGCGGTCAGCTCGTTGCGTTGGGCCATGCGGCGACCGGCGGCGGCAATCGCCGTGGCATCCAGCCCCAGGTCCGCCAGCAAGTCGCCCCGCTCGCCGTGCTCGACAAACGCATCGCCAATGCCCAGGCGTTTGATCTTGCGGGTGTCGAGCCCGCCGTCCACGGCCATCTCGACCAGAGCGCTGCCAAACCCGCCGGCCAAGGCGGCTTCTTCCACGGTGAGCACAAACCCGCAGCGTTCGATCGCCCGCGAGAGCGTCTCTTCGTCCAGGGGCTTAATGAAGCGGGCGTTGATCACGCCCACGTCGAGGCCCTCGTCGCGGAGCAATTCGGCGGCCCGCTGGCACTCGCCCAGCATGGTGCCGGCGACGACGATCATGC
>JBJHDE010000142.1:0-2548 GCA_050486385.1 Planctomycetales bacterium
GATCCAGGTCATGCGATCACTGTGGAGTGCCCGTGGCTGGCTTTACCTGTTGAGCTGGCTGACTTTCGCTGTCTCGCTCTTGATGTTCATTGGACTGATCGCGATGCCGCTGGTCGCGAGGGTTTCGTATGAGCCCGAATTCGTTTTTGAGAGAGTATCGATCGGCCTGGTGATTGTTCTTGCGGCCGCCATCTGGCTATTGCGCTTGTCAGGTCGATTTCGGGAGTTGGCGAAGGTCTTGGATCGAGGCTTGGTTTCCAATGTGGACGATGCACTGAACGACTCGTTGCAAACGCTTTCCTCTGTCGCCTTCAGTTCGGCAGTTGGGGTCGTTCTGACATTGATTTTCGCATACCGGTTTGCGTTATGGATTATTGGAGGTTTGTTTTTGGGGGGGAGCGATATCTTTAGTGTTGCTTTCTTGGTCCATCACCTGTTTCTGATGGCGGTTTTCTGTGCCGCGTTGACATGGATCGTGCATACGGGACGTCGAGCCATAGTCGGGTTGTTTCGCGTTGTCGCAGCACCTAGACAATCACCGATCACTCAGGTGTCCGATGTTTCGCCAACCTCGACGACCACTCGGCAGTCCCGTGTTTGGTCGCGGGTTTGTTTCGGACTTTGGCTTGGGTTCTGTGCGTTTCTGTACATGATACTCACTGAAGCCCTGTAGATCGCGTGCAGGGGCTTGATTGGCGGGGGAGTTTGTTTACCGTGAGGGGGTCAGTGGGGACGCAAGGTTCTGCCCGGCTGGCTGAGGCTTTTGGCCGCGACCTGTGTCGCGGATTGTCGAATCGCAGCGATTGCAACCGAAGGTGCCGCCATGAGCAGCTATCACCAACCCGAGACCGCGGTGGACCCTGCGGTTGCGGCCAATCGCGATGCGATTGAGGTCGCCCGCCCCATGGCGAATGTCTCCGCCAATTTGCAATTCATTGGGCTGACCTACATCGTGATCACGGTGGTGTCGCTGTTGGTCGTGTTCGTACCGGCGGTGGTGCAAATCATGCAGGAAAGTGTCCTAGCGCCCGCGAAACAGGCCGAGTTTGTGGCCATCATGGTCGGGATGTTGGGGTTCAACGTGCTGTTCAGCATGATTTGGTTGTGGATGTCGTATTTGCTATGGCGATCCGGGCGGTTGTTGGATCGCGGCTTCCGCGAGACCTCGCCGGAAAAGGTGCAAGAGGCCTTCCGCTGCTTGGGGTCGTTTGCGCGAATCGTGGGTATTTTAACGGCCTTGTTCATCGGCCTCACCGTGCTGTGGATTTTCGGGGCCGTGTTGTTGGGATTTTTGATCTCTGGCATGCGGTGATGACATTTCCTTTCCTTGAGTGTGTGCGAGCATGAGCCAAGAATTGCCATCGCCCGAAAGCGAGAATCCCTACGAAGCGCCCGTCTCGGACTATTGGACCGAAGGCGCCCGCGGCCAGGTGGCCAGCATCGAGGTCGTCCGCCCCCTGTGGCAAGCCAGCGGCTGGATGCGATTCACCGGCATCGTGATCATGTGCGTGAGCAGCCTGATCCTGGCGGGCGTGGTGGCGGTTTCGTTCTTGGCCTTCCAGGAGGGAGGCACGGACGACCAGGTCGTGGCCTTTCCGATTGCCCTGGTGGTGATGATCTTCTATGGACTGCCCTTGTTTCTCATGGCCTACCTGGTGGGACAGGCCTCACGGAAACTGCGACGGGGCTTCCAGGAAGGTGCCGCCGAAGTGGTCCAGAGCGGGTTGCGGTATCTGGTCGTGCTGGTCTGGGTGCTCACGGTGGTCACGGCGCTGGCCGTGTTCGCCTTTGTCATGTCGATTGGCATGATGGTGCTTCGGTTTCTCCTGTAGTCGTGTCGTCGCTCGCCCGCTGGCCTCCATGCGAACGGAGCGCTCACGATGAACGACCCGCCATCGTCCGAGACCTTGCCTACCGCGCTTGAAAGCGACAATCCCTACGAGGCCCCGCGGATCGAGCTGCGGGCGTACAACACGACCGACCAACCCACACTCGACGTCGTCCGGCCACTGTTCGAAGCCAACGGTTGGCTGCGGTTCTTGGGCGGCGTGCTGATGACACTCGCCTTGCTGATGGGCATCGGCTTACTGATCACGGGGGTGATTGGGCTTGTGTTTGGTGGAGGAGGTGGGGCACCCTTCGTCGCTTTGGCCTGGTTGCTGGCGTGGTTGCCGACCTATCTGGTCGGCTGGACGGGCTACAATCTCCTGGAAGCGGGCAACAACTTTCAGCGGGGTGGCCGGCTGGGAGTCGCGGCCTACTTCCGTCAGGGTTTGCGAGTTGTGGCGCAGTTGGTTCGGGTGGCGACCGTGCTGTCGGCGATCTTGGTGGTGTTGCTGGCCGCAATCCTGTTGAACTTCTTGGTCATGACGATTCGGTTCTACCAGCAGGTCTGGGTGTTTGACTAAACGACACATGCCGCCCCCTAGCCGCAGAGACGGCCACGAGCCGTGTCGCGGATTGTCGCATCCAAGCGATTGCAACCCCAGGTGCCGCCATGAGCAGCCAGAACGAAGCCGAGACCGCGGTGGATCCCGCTGTTGCGGCC
>JBJHDE010000142.1:2558-7128 GCA_050486385.1 Planctomycetales bacterium
GATTGAGGTCGCCCGCCCGCTGGCGAATCTCACGGGCAATTTGAAGTTCATTGGGCTGACCTTCATCGTGATCGCGGTGGTGCCGCTGCTGCTTGTCGTGGTGGTGCTGAAGCAGGAACTGTTCGATAACCGAGCCGACACCGTCTGGGCGTGGGGCGAGATCGCGACAATGATGCTCAGGGGGGTGGGGCCGCCTTTGTTGCTCATCGCGGGTTGGCTGTGGATGGCCTTTCTGTTGCTGCGGGCTGGGCGGCTGCTGGATCGCGGCTTCCGCGAGACCTCGCCCGAGCTGGTCCGCGAGGCTTTCAGGTGCCTGGGGATGTTCGTGCGGATCCTGGGGACGCTGGTGATCCTGTTCTTCTTGGGCTACTTGCTGCTGGGGACGCTGCTTTTGATCATGGTGAACAGCATCCGCTGGTGGACCTGACCGCCGGTGTACCGCGTCCGCTGGGCCGTGGGGGGATCTCCGTGCCTTGAGTGAATGAGAGCATGGGCCGAGAATCACTGATTCCTGCGCAATACTGCAAACGAAATTCGTGGCACTGGTGGCTTGTCCACCAGTTTGTGGGTCAGTCGGACAGTGCCGCACATCCTGCCCCTGTTCGAGGAGCTTCGCGGGCAGTAGGGAAATCCTAGCCGGCGTTGTCAAACACTGGTGGACAAGCCACCAGTGCCACAAATGCTGTTCTCAAACTTTTGTCGGGATCAGTAGATGTTTGACTGAACGACACATGCTGCCCCCACTGGCCCCAATGCGAACGGAACGCTCACGATGAACGACCCGACGCAGCCATCGGTCGGGGCCTCGCCCACCGCGACGGAAAGTGAAAACCCCTACGAGGCCCCGCCCAGCGCCACCTGGCAAAACGACCCGTTGGATCAGACCGCGCTGGATGTCGTCGGGCCACTGTGGCAAGCCAGCGGCTGGATGCGGTTCGTGGGCGTCGTAATGATGGCCTGTGTCGTGCTGGTGGGAATCGGCTTGTATGTCGCGGGTGTCATGCTGGTTGGCGCGGTGAATCTGCCGAGCTACTGGCCCTTTGCGATTTGGTTGTTGGTGTTCGCCTCGACGATTCTGGTCGGCTGGACGGGCTATCTGGTCTGGGAAGCGGGCAACCACTTCAAGCGGGGCGGCCAGTTGGGAGCGCTGCCCTACTTCCGTCATGGGTTGCGGAGCTTGGCGAAGGGGATCCACTTGGCGACCCTACTGACGATGCTGGTGGTTGGAGCGGCGATCTTGATGCCGGCAATCCACCTCTCGGGCATCCGGTGGTGGATGTAGATGAGTCTCACCCGGCCGCCGATGCCGCGGTGGCTGGGTCGGTCGCTTCTGGGGCGTTGCAGACCTCGCCCGAGTGGCAGAGTCGGCGGTGGCCTGCCCCATCCAGGTGGCATTTTTTTTCGTTCTGAGGCTCATTCGCGCGCCGCTGGCCGGCTTGGTCTGGGTAAAGTGGCGTTGGGGAGAGCGGCGGACCGGCCGGCTATCCCCCTGGAATAAGGGTTTATTTGACTTCGGAGGAGGAGCTTCGATGAAGGTGTTGGCAGCGTGCGCGATGGCCGTGGTCCTGCTTGGCGGCCTGGCGGGGGGGATCATGGAAGCCGGGGTCGTGGGCGGCCCGAAGCGGATCTCCGACCGGATCAAGGGGTATGCGACCGACGCCTACGAGCTGGACTTCCAAGGCGGCGAGCAGGCGATTGTCGAGCTTCGCGGCGATGGCGATACCGACCTGGATTTGTACGTCTACGACGCCAACGGCCAGCTTGTGGCCTCGGACACCCGACGGACCGACCAGTGCCTGGCCACCTGGACCCCGCGGGCGACCGGCACATTCACCGTCAAGGTCAAGAACCTGGGCAGCATCCACAACCGCTACGTCCTGCGGACCAACTGAACGTCGAGCGGCCAGCGGGATGTTGGCCCCGGGCGGGATGTTGGCCCCGACAGGTGGAGCTTCTACAATCCGCTTTCGGAATGTTGCGTAGCTCGTCGTCGGGCGGCGAATCGTGCCGGCGGCGGCTCGCGGCCTTCGGGGTGCGGTGATCGATGGTTTCTTGGCCGGGGGAATTTTGGCAATGGCGCGCCCGCAGAGCATCGTGGCCGAGGGGTGGTGGGATTACACCACGTTGGATGTTGAACTGCTCAACGATGTGGCCCGGCTGACGCCGGAGAAGCTGTTCGGTCTGTCGCGGCCGGGTTTCACGGTCAAGGTGTACGATACGCTCGAGGAGTTCTATCTGGCCGAGGCGCTGGAGTACATCCACGCCTGGCAGCAGAGCACGCCCGACAATCCCGTGGGGATTTGCGGTCCGATTGGCCCGACCGAGCAGCTTCCGCTGGTGGCCCGGATTGTCAACGACTTGGGCCTGGACGTGCGGCACGGGCATTTCTGGGGCATGGACGAGTGGGTCGTGGACGGCAAGGAGGTCGACGAGTCGCATCCGTTGTCGTTTGCGAAAGCCGATCGCGAGCTGTGCTTCGATCGGATCGACGCCAAGCTGCGGATGCCGGACCAGCAGATCCACTTTCCGCGGGCGGACGTCGGCGACTACGTGGCCAGTTGGCAAGGGGTCCGCTGTGCGGTGATGCAGGGCGGTCAGGGCGACGTCAAGCACTGGGCCTTCAACGATCCGCCGCGACGCGAACCGCCCTGGGACCAGCAGCCGCCTCCGCCCGAGGAGTATCTTCAACTGGGAACGCGGATCGTCGAATTGCACCCGATGACGATTCTGCAAAATGCGCGAACCTCGGGTGGTGGGTTTGTGGTGGGGGTGCCGACCGCCGCGGTGACGGTGGGTCCACGAGAGACCTGGCAGGCCGAGAAAGTGAGCATCTGGCACGCCGGCCATCACGACAATCCGTTTGGCCAACGATTGACGGCCCTGATGATCTCGCAGAAGCTGATGGATACCAGCGTGCCGATGAGCCTGCTGGCCAATCATCCCAATGTCCAGTTCAACTATTACCGCCATGGCGTGGGTACCTGCGAAACCGAAATGCACTGAGTGGCTCGGGGCCGTCGTCTGGGGGCTGGTTGCTGTTGTGGCGGCTACCAATGCCGGGGCCCAGGAAGAAGCCCGCTCGGTGGCGCCACGGATCGACGCCGCCTTGCCACCCGGGGCCGTGGCGCGGTTTGATCAGCTCGATGGTGGACCGTGGCTGTCGATCCATCGCGTGGCGTTTTCGCCTGATGGGCGGATGCTGGTCGCCGCCGACCGCCTGCAAAAGACCGTCCTTTGGGAACTGCGGGGCGGCATCTTACGCCACGAGTTTCGGGCCCATCGCGGCGGGACGGGCGACCTGTGCTTCTCGCCCGATGGCCGCACGCTGGCCTCCGCGGGTAATGACGCACGCGTCACGGTGCGGGATATCCGCGACGGCGCGGTTGTGGGCGAATTGAAGACGCCGCACCTGCCGCTGGAAAGCGTGGCGTTCTCGCCCGATGGCCGCATTCTGGCGGCCGGCTGTCGCGATCGGCACGTGTACTTTTGGGATGTCGCCAGCGGCGAGCATCTCGGGACCTCGGGCGATCTCGATGGCTGGGGCTTGGCGGTGGGCTTTTTGAACCAGGGCCGCGAGCTGGCGGCGCTCTCGAATGGCGGCCTGCGGACCGTGCAGATTTTGCATGTCCCTACCGGTCAGGTCGCCACGCCGTTGCCCCGGTTCACCGATCCCGACAACCGCATTCGGGCGATGGCGATTTCCGGCGATGGCCGGCTGCTGGCCGTGGGTGGCGAAGATCACGTGGTCAGCGTTTACGATTTGCCCCGCCGGGTGCTGGTCATGCAGTTGCAGGGGCACACCAATACCGTCAACGGCCTGGCGTTCTCGCCCGACGGGCAACTGCTGTACTCGGTCGGGGCCGATCAGATGACCCGCGTGTGGGAGACCGCCACCGCCGCACCGGTGCTGGCTATTGGCGGCCATCAACACACCACCCGGGGCATTTCGTCGGTGGCCGCCAGTGCCGATGGCCGACGATTCGCGACGGGCGGGCACGACGCCCAGGTGCTGGTCTGGGACTTGGGCCTGCTGTTGTCTCAGGGCCTGGGTGGGCCCTGGTCCACTTGGGTGCAGTCCAACGTGTGGGACGAAGATGGCATGTTCATCCCTTGGAACTGGGACCAGGACATGCCCGAGCCTTCGCCACCGCCCGAAGACCTGGCCGCGCCGAAATCGCTGGAGTCCTGCTGGGCTGGTCTGGCGGCCCAAAGCGGCGACGAGGGGCAACGCTCGGTGTGGCTGATGGTCAGCCTGGGCGACGAGGCCACCCGCTTTCTTGCCAGGCATCTGCACCCAATTCAGGGCGGAGCGGATCTCGATCTCGACATCGAACGCTGGATCCACGAGCTGGGCCACGACGAGTTTGACGTCCGCCAGCGGGCGTCGGAGAGTCTGGAGAATGTGCTGGACCGCGCGATCGATCGGCTGGCCGAGGCCCGCTACTCCAGCGCCTCGGAAGAGGTCCGCGTGCGGGCGCAAATCCTGCTGAATGGCCGCGAGACCTTCCGCGTGCAGACCGACGAAGTCCGCCGGACCGGCCGGGCCATTCAGGTGTTGGAACACCTGGGC
>JBJHDE010000142.1:7138-10239 GCA_050486385.1 Planctomycetales bacterium
CCTGGGCAGCCCCGCCGCGCGAACGCTGCTCAAGCGGTTGGCCGGCGGCACGCCCGACGCCCGACAGACCCGCGAGGCCCGCGGGGCCCTGGCCCGGGTGGAGGCCCGTTTGGCCTATCCGCCCATTGATCGCATGTCCAGCCAACCAGGGCATCCATGACCGAGCCAACCCGCTTGGCCGGCGAGCCCTTCGTGTGTCTGGGCTGCGGTCTGATGTGTGACGGCAGCCGGATGCTCGTCGAGGACGATCGGCCCCATTTGACCGAGGATCGCCTGTGCGGGCTGGGCCGACGTTGGCTCGATGCCGCGGTGGCCCCCGTGCCCGACGAAGCCCGGGTGGCGGGCCAACCCGTCGACCTGGCCACGGCCCTGAATGCGGCCCGTCGATTGCTGAACGAAGCCCGCAGGCCGCTGCTTATCGGCCTGGAGCACGCTTCCAACGCCGCCGTGCAACGGGCCTGCGAGATTGCGGCGGCCCGCGATGGCCTGGTGCTGGGCCCGCCGGTGGCCTTCAGCGAGTTGCATCGCACGGGGCTGGTGACCGCCACACTGGGCGAAGTCCGCCAGCGGTGCGATGTGCTGGTCCGTTGGGGCGACCTCGACGCGAGCCATCCGCACTGGCGGCAGCGATTGCTTGACCCATCCCGACCGCCAGCGGCGACCATTGTGCTGGGTGGCACGGCGGTCGCCGACCCCCGCGATGCGGCCGTCGAGCACTGGCCGTTGACTTCCGCCCAGCGGGAACCAGCGGTGATGGCTCTGCATGCCGCGTTGGCCGGCGTGCCGCTCGATCCGTCGCGGGTCGAGCACGAGACTGGGTGGTCCCGCGATGCCTGGCGGCAACTGGCCCAGCGGCTCCAGGCGGCTCGGTTTGGAGTCTGGCTGACGGGATCCTTGGGCCTGGCGGGGCTTTCGCCCGCGGCGCGGCGAGGCTTGTTGGCTTGCCTGGCCCAATTGAACGAGTCGACCCGCTTCGCCCTGATGGGGCTGGCCGGCGGAGGCAACCCGGTGGGGGCCGCCGAAGTGCTGGCCGCCCGCACCGCCGCGACCGAAGCCGTACGATTCGTCCAGGGGCAACCCGAACCGCTGGAGCATCACGCGGCCGTGGCCCTGGTGGTGGAAGGCCGCTTCGATCTGGCCGTACTGTTGGGCGGACGCTGGCCGCTGGGCCTTCCAACGCGGGCGGCCGATGCCCTTCGTGGCCGCAAGCTGATTGTCCTGGGAGGCCCCAGCCCTTCGGTGCCGCTGGCCGATGGCACGCGGCTTGATCCAGCGGTCTGGTTGGCGTGTCAACCGTTGGGCCCCACGCAACCCGGCACGGTCGCCCGCAGCGATGGCGTGTACCTGCCGCTACGGCCGATCTTGCGTCCCAGCGCCGCGAGTCTCGCGGAGCGACTCGGCCAGCTTGCCAGCCCCTGAGCGCATGCCGTGCCGCGCGTGTTGCGAAAACGTCCACGTCAGGTGGAGACAACTGGCATTTGGCAAGAACTGATGAAACCACGGGGCCAACCGGCTTGTCAGCGGCAATCCGTTTGGTGATTATGCTCCTGGGTTTTCCTTGGGGCCGGTGTCTTGGATTCCACAATCCTGGTCCTGCCCCACGAGTTTCTCTTGTTTCGATCCCCAACGGCGACTTGTCCGCATGTTGGGCGGCACCGAGCATCGTGCTGGTGCTGGAGGCGGTTTCACCCTTTGTTAACTGGGAGCGAGACGTGCGCGATCTGACTCATCAGCCCCTCGAGTTCAAGTTTCATTGGCTCAACGACGAGGGACAGACGACCACGATGTTCAGCAAACCAGGGCGTCTCGATGGCGAGGTCCTGACCCTCGAGCAGCTTGAAGTGCCCGTGACCGCGATCGTGCAATCGTTCGCCCGAGAAAACCGCATTGCCATATCGGTCATGACCGTTGACGAGCAGAATCCGGTCGCTCATCTCTTGATTCAGCCAAAGTCCAGAAAGATCGCCGACGAGCTAAAATTGCACCTCGACATCGCCCGCAGCCGGTTCTGGGCCGATCATCATCGCGAGGCGCTTCGGAATAAGGGACTCGAACACACCTACCGCGACGCAACCTGCCCGGTGTGTAACGCGACGCTGATCCTGACCGACATGCCCGAGTCGCCGCAGGTGTACTGCCACTTCTGCGATTCGCTGTCGACGATTGCGGTCGAGAAACCGGTGAAGAATGAGCATGCGTTCAAAATTTGCGAAGAATGCGGCATGTACAGTCAGCCGCGAAAGTTCACGATCTTTTACTTCTACTTTCTCATATTCTTCTACGGCTTTTGGTCCAAGCCGACTTGGCGCTGCCCGGCCTGCATGCGGAAGGAAGCCTGGACAATGCTCCTCGGCAATTTGCCGTTCCTGCTGGGCGTTCCGACGGCCATCACGCAGTTGGTGCGTTGCTACGGCGGCGATGTCGTGGGGGGTGCCTTCAAGGGTCTCGACACGGGCAACATCTGGGCCCGCAAGGGCGAGGTGAAGCGAGCCCTGGATCTGTACCGCCGCATCCTCGAGCGCGTGCCCCACTCCGCCGGCG
This sequence comes from Planctomycetales bacterium, assembly GCA_050486385.1. Lineage (GTDB taxonomy): Bacteria > Planctomycetota > Planctomycetia > Pirellulales > Pb10988 > JBJHDE01. Next base: position 9,680 of record JBJHDE010000142.1, read on the forward strand.
TGAAGTACAACCTGGCGATGGCGCTGCTGGCCCAAGGTGATCACAAACGGGCGGCCGATGCCTTCGAACTCGCGCTGGACGACTGCACCAACTATGTCCCGGCCTATCAGCAGTTGCGGGCCCTGTATCTCCACCTGGGCGAGACCGACCGCCTCAACGAATTGGACCGCATCTGGTCTGACCCAGCCAGTGAAGAGCCCGAACCCCAGGCCGAAGGCGAACCCGCCGTCTGAGTCATTCAACGAATTCTGTGCTTTTCGCGAGGCCGCAAGGCAGGTGGAGTTGGTGGAATTCCGGTGGCGATGAATCATCAGCGCGGAACGCGTTAGCGTCCGGTTTCTATCGGGTTGCCAAGCGGTGGATGTTTGGGAAGAACCCCGGGCTAACGCCCGAGGGCTGATGGGGTTGATAGGGTTGGTGGAGTTCCGGTGGCGATGAATTATTAGCCGGAACGCGTTAGCGTCCGGTTCCTGACGAGTCGCCAAGTGGTGGATGTCTGGGAGGAACCCCGGGCTAACGCCCGAGGGCTGATGGGGTTGATAGGGTTGGTGGAGTTCCGG
>JBJHDE010000143.1:0-9169 GCA_050486385.1 Planctomycetales bacterium
CCAGATTGATGCGGTGTCCCTGGTCCGCACCACCGCTGCCAGGCTTTCAAGTATGTCGGTCGCGATGTAACATTTCGTTGAACCGACGCGGCTCCCAAATCGCACGGGTGCCCTTGCTTCATCATAAAGTGTGCCACTGCTTGCTCGCAAGCAGTGCGATCTGCTGATAGATGTTGCGCAGTTGAGTCAGACCGGCAACCATGCCAGGCAACGTGAGTCGATACGACTGCTCGCTGCAAGAGTTTGGGAACGCCACTGATGGCACCGAGACTCATCGAAGTGTCACGTGGGAATCGCCAGGCATCCCGGAACGGGGTAGTTCACACGGAGGCGCGGAGGAACCGAGCCAGAAGATGGCGAGTGGTCCAATTCCCGCGGGGTTGTCCGTCAGAGCCGGAACTTTTGGTCAGTTGCCTGCTTCCTACCAAGGTTCAGGCACGGCACTGCTGGCACAAAAAAACGTCGAAGTGTTGCACGGGAATCAATAAGTGATGTAACGACCGAAACGAGCCTGGACTGGATCGTCAAAGGTTCCGCGACCTCCTAATCCGCGTCTCCATGTGAACTCAAAAACCCGAGCATGCGGAGTGTGTTGCCTTTGGTTGCTTCGCGCACAAGTCGTCGAAATTTACTGCTGGAACCAGTATCGTTCGAAGTGTTGCGCAGGAATGAGTAGTTCACCCGCAACGGCAACGGTTCAAGGCGATTCGCCCAAGTCGATGACCAGCTCGGTTTGGCCGCCAGCGATGGTGATCTCGCGCTGACTGCGGTCGGGATCGAAGCGCCCGGCGAGCTTGTCGGTGGGATAGGGATCGTACTGGTAGACGACCACGCGGTAGCGTCCGGGTTCAACGCCGCGGCGATGCGAGATGCCAAAGTCGAACGAGCCGTCGGGCGCCACGGTCGTGGTGCGGATGTCTTCGGTTTCGGCCTCGATGGGGTGCAATTCCAGGGCGACCCAGCCCAAGGCGGCCTCGTGTCCGTCGACTTCCAACGGTTGCCCATTCATCAGCAGTTGGCCCCGCAAGGCGACCGAGTGATCGGGCCGGCCCTCGCTGCAACCGCCGCACGCCAGCAACACAACCGTCCCGACAGTCCACGTGACGCATGGAACCAAACGCAGCATGACGGCGGACCTGTTCAAGAGAAAGCCGAACCCAGGGCATTTGTCACTGAAACGCCGTCACCAAGGCGGGGTGAAACTGTGGCCGTCGGCACGATGGCCCAGGCGTTGAAACACGGTTAAGTCGATATCGTAGGTGATAAAGCGAACGCCCGTATCGACCAGGGCGATGTTCAGGCCCGAGGTGTGGGCGGCGCCGAAGCGGTCGCCATTGAGGTGGCCGCGATCCTCGTGGGCGTAGTCGGGTTCCGGCAGGCGGTTGGTATGCCGCAGCGTGTCGTGATTCCAGCCGGCGGTGTAACCCTCGTTATCATTGGGCGTCATCTGGCCGAAGAACAGGCGGTTCATTTGCTTTTCGCCCAATTGCATGGTCATGCTCAACCCATCGCGAATCTCCGCCGCGTAGGTCTGCTTCATGCGTTGAATCGCCCCCACGCCATCAGGAAATTGAGCGTTGGTGGAGTAGCTGCTGGCCACGTAATCGTTTTTGGCGTGACCAAAGCGAATGCCCGAGTTCTCGGGATTTCTCAACCAGTCGGTGGCCATCACGGTTTCGGGATCCCGCCGCGAGGGGCAAAAGAACAGCGCGTTCGGCGTGCCGCGCGCCAGCACGCTTTTTCTCAAGTCGTCTTCTTCGCCACCACCCAGCCAGACGTTCTCGGCCTCGATGAACGGCAAAATCTGAAACCCCCAGCCGCCATGCTGCTTGGGGGCGATTGCCGGGCGTCCGCCGATGTAGGTCATCTGCCAGGTCCAATCGGGGCCGCCGGCCGACGGAAAGAAGCCGTGCGTGGTCTCGTGGTTTTGGCAGGCCATGCTGAGTTGCCGCAGGTGATTCATACACTGCGTGCGGCGGGCGGTCTCGCGAATGCGGTTGACTGCCGGCAGTAGCAAGCCCATCAGAATGCCGATGATGGTGATGACCACCAACAGCTCAATCAGCGTAAACCCAAAGCGGCCCAAGCCGTGGCGCGTCTTCACGGCGGATCCTCCTGGTCGGACGTTCAACGATTCCGGGACCCACGCCCGGAGTTCCATCGAAACCACAACGGAAAACTGCCTCGCAGTGCTGTTCCCGAGCACCGCGTGCAGGTCCATCCTCGTCAAAACGCGGGGCGTTCCCAGGCTTCCGCGCGAGTCAACAGCCGGTGCAATGTCACAAAGCCGGGGGGCTGGGGCAGCCAGACGACGATCCCACTCGTCGCCAGGTGCATGACCCGCCAAATGGCCGCTTCCTGGGGCGAGGCCGTCGCAAACACAGTCAGCCTGTGCGTGCGGGCGGCCTGCGCTTGGCAACCACTGTAGCGGCTCGGCCGGGTGATTCCAGAGAATCGCGGAAGAAATTTTGAAGAGGGAATCTCGCGCTGCCGCGGGCTCAGCCGCCCACGGCCGCCGGGGCGTTGAGCAGCCGTTGATGGCTTTCCAGGATCAGCCGCTCGGTGTCGTCCCAGCCCAGGCAGGCATCGGTGATCGAGATGCCATAGTCCAGGTTGTCGGGATCGACCAGCTTCTGGTTGCCTTCGTGGATGTTGCTCTCCAGCATCAGGCCAATCACGTTGGCATTGCCGGCCAGCCGCTGGTCCACCACCGCCCGAAAGACCTCGGGCTGGCGGCGGAAGTCCTTGCTGCTGTTGGCGTGGCTGCAATCGACCATCAACCGGGGTGACAGTCCGGCTTGCTCCAGTTGGCTGGCGGCGTCGCTGAGGTGTTCGGCCGAGTAATTCGGACCCGAGCGACCGCCGCGGAGGATCAGGTGTCCCCAGGAGTTGCCCCGCGTCTGCACCAGGGCGACCTGGCCGTTGGGGTCGATACCCACAAAAGCGTGCGGGCGGCAGGCGGCCAGCATGGCGTTGATGGGGGCTTCCAGGCTGCCGTCGGTGCCATTCTTGTAGCCCACCGGCATCGACAGGCCGCTGCTCATTTGCCGATGAATCGGGCTCTCGGTGGTGCGGGCGCCAATCGAGGCCAGCGTGATCAGTTCGTCCAGGTACTGCGGCGTGACCGGGTCGAGGACCTCGGTCGCGCAGGGCAGGCCCAGCTCGTTGATCTCCATCAGCAAGCGCCGGCCCAGTCGCAGGCCCCCTTCGATATCGAAGGTGTCGTCCAGGTGGGGATCGTTCAGCAGACCCTTCCAGCCCACCGTGGTCCGCGGCTTCTCGAAATACACCCGCATCACCAGCAGCATGCGGTTGGCCACCTGATCGGCCAGTGTTTTCAGGCGTTGGGCGTATTCGAGGGCGGCTGGTTCGTGGTGAATCGAACACGGGCCGACCACGCACAGCATGCGATCGTCGGAGCCGGCCAGAACGGCCTTCACGGCCTCGCGACCGGCCACCACGGTTTGGTTGGCGGCCTCGCTCATGGGCAAGTCGCTCTTGATGACCCGCGGCGGCACCAGCGGCGTGAGCGAGCGGACGTTGAGATCGTGGGTGGGTTGCATCAGCGTGAGTTCGTCAGACCGGTTCAAGACACTTCTCGACAGTCGCGGGTGGTTGAGCTGGGCCCAGGGTTCGGCGGAAGGCGGGCTTCCAGGACTGGCTCCGGGATGCGGGACGGCGGCCGGGTCGTCGGATAGAGAGAGACACGTTGCTCTTCAATTATGTTCTACAACAATTGCTTGATCCCGCCGAGCCCGGTCGTTTCGGCTGCCGGAGTGTCGCAGCCGCCCCGATGGGGCATGGGGCGGACTGCCCGAAAGACAGGTCGCGGCGGACTCACGGCCCCGCGGACACCTCGCCCCGGCACGCGGGAAACCGCTGACAAACCAAACGATAGCGGGTTCGCCCCGTGTGCTGTACCCGCCATTGCATTGGTCCGCCGCACTGCGGGCACCAGGCGTCTTCGCCCTCAAGGCCACCTTGCTCGTCGGCCGATTGGCAGGCCACGCAGATGCGGGTGTCGGGCAGGGCTTCCAGCCGCTCGGGCGGAATCGGTCGCCCGCAGGCGGTGCAGGTGATGGCCACATCCCAGAGATCGTCCTGGGCGTCTTCCTCCATACGGTGGGCCGTCAGTGAAGTGTGCCGGCATGCGGGACAGGTCAGCTTGCCCAAGGCGACCGGCAGCAGTTCCTCGATCACTTCGACGTCGGGGCGGCGATTGCCCCGCAGCATGCCCGCCCGACGCAGCCACACCAGCAGCCCCTCGGTGTCGGCCAGTTCCCGCCACGCACACGCCGGGCAACGCATTTCCAACCACAGTTGCGGCATGGCATCCTCGCCGAAGCGGCGCTCTCACTGGGCGGGGCCTGGGCCCGAGGTGGGCGACAGGGCCCCGGCGGCCCGGAGCTGCGACTCGACGTACTTGGCCAGCAAGTCGGTTTCCAGATTGAACACCGTTCCCACGCCCGCGGCACCCAAGGTGGTGACCGCCAAGGTGTGCGGAATCAACGCCACATGGAAGGCCCCCGGCTCGACACCCGCGATCGTCAGGCTGACGCCATCGACGGCGATGGAGCCTTTCTCGGCCAGGTGGCCTTCGAGCCGAGGATCGAGACGGATGCGAAAGTCGCTCCAGGCCCCGTGGTCGTCGCGGGCGTCCAGCGTGCCCAGGCCATCGACATGGCCAGTCACCAGGTGCCCGCCCAGCCGATCGCCCAATCGCAGCGAGCGCTCCAGGTTCAGCCCATCGCCGGGGCGTTGGCGACCCAGATTGGTCCGAGCCAGGGTTTCGCGGCCGGCCTCGAAGTCCAACACGTCGCCATCGATGGCCACGACGGTCAGGCAGCAACCGTTGACGGCGATGCTATCGCCAATGGCCGTGCCTTCGACGATGGGGCCCGCATCGATGCGGAGCCGCAGCCCGTCGCCCGCGGGAATCGTCTCGGCCAGCCGGCCGCGGATTTCTACTAAACCGCTGAACATGACCTGAAAAGTCCACTGAAACGCTGGAGAATTCTGGTTGCTTACCGGAGACAGCCTAACCGACGGCCAAGGCGTGGAAAGGAGCGGTCTGGGTGGCGGCTGGCAGGTTTTGGTTCCTTCTAGGGGTGTCAAGTGCCGTGCTGGGTGGGTTGAGTGTGCCTAACCGTTGATGTTTTCCTTGGTTCTGGCATCGCGCAAAATTTTTTGAGAAAAAACGATTCGCTCATATTGTGCGGTGCGCGACCGCACATCTATCATCCGGATGCGGTGGATCGTCGCTCTTCTGATGGGCGGGCAGTGGTCGTCCGGTGGGACGGAAAGGCCACGAAACCGATCCCCCGCTGATTGCAGGGACCCAGCAACCTCGCGAGGCGCCCCATGCTTGGGAAAGCCGGATTGCCGATCGGAATCGGCATCGTGGCCGTTTTGGCCCTGGTGGTCTGGCAGTTTTGGTCAGGCGGTCGCCGACCCTTGGTGCCCCCCGAGCGACTCGCCGAGCGGGCGCTTGAACTCAGCGAGACCGTCGAGACCCGTCGCGAGGCCGCCCAACAGTTGGGCGATTGGGGCCAGCAGGCCTATGCCGATCCGGCCGTCCGCGAGCGGGCCGCCCCGGTGTTTCAGCGGGTGCTCCGCGAGAGCAACGACCCGATCGTCCGCAGCGAGGCCCTCCGGGGGATCACCGCCGCGCGAGATTGGGACGCGATGGAGTTGGTGTTGATGGCGATGGAGGACGAGGATCCCATCGTGCGTGGTCGAGCGGGAGCCGCCGCCCAAAAGCTGTTGGGGGTGGATTTCGGCTATCGCGCGAATGATCCACCGGCCAAGAGAGAACGCATTCTGAACGGGATTCGACAAGAGTTTCAAAAAATGCAATCGGCCCTGGCCAGCGCCGGACGCAAGCGGCCGGGGTATGGCCCGAATAAAGAGTGATCCACGCACGCCTTGTCCTCGGTTGGAGCCCCGATCATGAAACGCAGACAGGCATTCACCCTGATTGAGTTGCTGGTGGTGATCGCCATCATCGCACTCTTAATGGGCCTGTTACTTCCCGCGGTCAACAGCGTTCGCGAGAGCGGCCGTAAGACCCAGTGCATTAACAATCTTCGCCAGATTGGCATTGCCTTTCAGGCCAATCAGTCGCGGTTTGGTCGGCCCTGTGCCGCCTCCGGCTGGACGGCGACGCTGCGGCCCGATATGGAAGGCAACGCCGCCAGCTACATTTGTCCTTCGGATGTGTTTTACCTGGAAGAAGGCGGCGGAGGGTCTGGCATGGGCCGGCCCGAGATCATTGCCAGCCAGGGAATCGACGCCTTCATGCACGTTCGTAATCGCACCTTCACCGAATACGGCGGCAGCCACAACATCCCCTTCGATCCGAACGGACCACGCTGCCGGATCAGCCAGTCGCAAACGCCTCCGCAAGGCGGAGCCGCCTACGACTTTGAAGACCACACCGACTGGGACTGGACCGACCTCCGCGTCGTGTGCGAGCCCATGGACGATGGCAACATCAAGATCCGGGCCACCATGAAGCAAGCGGGCTTCACGTTTGATATTCTCAACGGCGATCAGTCCTACGCCGATGGCGACTCGCAGGACTTCCGCCCGCCCAAGGAATGCTTCGTGCCGGGCGGGGCCCTGTACACCAGCTATGGCTTGAACAGCAAAAGCGACCTGATGTTCAACGACCCGCTCAAGATCGCCTTCCTGGACTTTGGCAAGAAGGTGGCCGATGTGGTGGGCCTGGACGCCGTCGATACCGCCGACTGGGCCAACCTGGTGCAGCCGCGGCACTTTGGGGCTTGCAACGTGCTGCGGTTCGATGGCAGCACCGCGACCTTCACGCCCGAGAACATGGACCCCGGCATCATCGCCCACCACGAGCGGTACTGGCGGCCCTTGAACGACGAAAAGAGCCGCATTACCGCCCCCAACTGAAGCGGCGGCCGGCACAACGCCTGGCCCCCATGACGAGCCGGGCGCGAATACTCCAAACCGCTTGACGGGAATCACCGTCAAGCGGTTTGGCCATTGTCTCGGAGCGACCTTCCGCCTTGGGATGACCTGTCGCCTCGGGATGAGCCCCCGCATGTTGGTTGCCCCGGGCAGCCGTCTCCCTCAATCGACGGGAGTCTCGGGGCGGTCTGGAGTCGCCGCTAGGGTGTTCGATAGACTAGAGGGTGCGGCGTGGTCGAGGACACTCCTCCCAAATTAGGGGTTGGGTACCGATGAGTTCAAAAGTCGATCTCTCGCCCGATGACGAGATTGCTCGCCTCGAGGCTCAGGTGGCGGCCCTGAAACGGAAGCAGGCCGAGCGAGATCGCGCTGCGCAGTCGGCCAAGCCCGTTGAGCTCGCACCGGTCGCCGCCGAGGACCTGGACGACGTGCCGGTGGCCGAGCCCGACGAGGCGGAGCCCCACAAGGCCGAGCCCAAGGCGATGCCCGCGAAGCCGCATTCCCCACCGCAAGCGGCTCCGGTCTTGGCGGAGCCAGCTCCGACCAACAAATCGACTTCGCAACCGGCCAAGGTCGACACGTCCCAGCAGCCGGCCAAGTCGCCGAAGGTCGCCAAGACGGCCGCTCCCGGCGATGGTGTCGATCCGGCCAAGCCGCAGGCCGACCCCGAGGCCGAAGGCAAGCCAACCCGGCGGCGTCGCGTGGGGCTGGCTGCCAGCACACGGCAAATGCTCCGCGATCTGGGATCCATGGGGACGTCGGCCGTGGTGCATGCCGTGGTCGTGCTGCTGCTGGCCTTGTACGCGCTGGAGCCCCCCGAGCAAATCATCCCGACGTTGCTGACCTCGTTGCCGGACCGCGACCCCGACGAGTTGATGGAGGAGCTTGATATCCGGCTCGATCCCGCCGAGGTCCCCGAAGTGCAAGACGCTTCGCCCGACGCGGCCGTCTCCGCCGACTTCGCGGCGGTGGTCACGCCCGACATCCCGAGTCTGGAAGACATCATGGAGCGGGAAGACGGCCCCTCGGTGGCCTTCGACCTGCACAATCCGTCGCGGGTCTCGGCCGAGGCTTTGGGGGCCAAGGTTCCCGAAGGCGCCCCCGGCGAGCCTTCGAGCGTGGTCGACGACTACTCCGAAGCCATGGACCGCATCACCTACGAAATTTTGGCGATGCTCAACGACGGCCCGGTGATGGTGATGTGGCTTTTCGACCAAAGCGAGTCGATGAAGGACGACCAGGAGGAAATCCGCCAACGGGTCGAAAAGGTCTACTTGGAACTGGGCATCACCACCAAGACCCGCAACGATCCCCTGTTGTCGGCCGTGTGCAGCTACGGCGAAGGCTGGGATATGCACACCCGACAACCCACGGCCGATTACATTGAGCTGGCCCGGGCGATTGGCCGGGTGCCGAACGATCCTTCGGGCAAAGAGAATATGTGCTCGGCCATCATTCGCACCCTGGATGCCCACCAGCGCTACGCCCGGGTCCGCCAGTTGGCGATGATTGTTACCACCGATGAAAGCGGCGAACGCGACGACAACTACGCCCACCTGGAGCGGGCGATTGCCTTGGCCAAGCAGACCCGCTGCAAAATTTACTTTCTGGGTCGCGAGGCGGTGTTTGGTTATCCCTACGCCCACATGCGGTGGAAGGATCCCGAGACCAAGCTGAACTTCTGGCTGCGGATCGATCGTGGTCCCGAGACCGCCGCCGTCGAGGCCTTGCAGACCAACGGCTTTTATCGCCGCTACGATGCGCACGCCTCGGGGTTTGGTCCGTATGAGCAAGTCCGTCTGGCCCGCGAGACGGGCGGCGTGTTCTTTTTGCTGCCCAGCCCCGAGACGAATCTGGTGCGGGGCGATAACCGCAAGTACGAACTCGAACAGATGCGGCCCTATTTACCGTATCTAGGCCCACGCGAGACCTATTTGCAAACGGTCGCACAAAGCCCGCTGCGGACCAAGCTGACCCAGATCATTCTGGCGCTCAATCCCTACGACAAGAACCAGGCCCGCTGGGTGACCATGCGGCATCGCTTCAGTCTGGAACCCGAAGAATTCGCCCAGCAGGTCAGCACCGAGCAGGTCAAAGCCCGCGAGTACATTCGCTTTCTTGAGGCACAGATCATCGAGCTGGACAAGATGGAACGCCTTCGCGACGCCGAAGACAACCTCCGCTGGCGGGCCAACTACGATCTGATGCGAGCGCAGTTGGTTGCCTACCG
>JBJHDE010000143.1:9179-10221 GCA_050486385.1 Planctomycetales bacterium
CCGGGTGCGGCTGTTCGAGTACGGCGTGTATCTGGAGCACTTCCGCCGCGACTTTGCCAAGCACCGCGCCGAGATGAAGCGGCCGGCCGGGTCGAACCGCTCGACCAACTGGGCCCTCCGGATTCGCAAAGAGCTGGTTACGGGCTCGGAGTTTGTTGACGACATCGCCCGGGCCACGCAATTGCTGGAACGCGTGATCGCCGAGCATCCCGACACCCCCTGGGCCTCGCGGGCCGAGTGGGAGAAACGCCGCGGCTTTGGCGTGCATCTGGTGGAAGAGCGCGTCGATCCCCGCCGCCGCATGGTCGACCTGCCCACTTTGTGACCGGCGTTGTGTGGCGGAAGGGTTTGACATGCGGGAATGGCACGTTCGCCTGATCGAGCGCCCCGTCCCGCTGCGCCGTGCCGGGCTGCCGCGAGATTGCTCAGCCCATCTGAAACGGCCGCTCTCAGCAACAGTTTGGGAACGGAACCGGTGGCACGAATTGGGTCCGAACTGTTGTGCAGGGAATCCCCGGGGACATGGCGTCGGCGGCGAGCAGGCGACCAACGCCCCCGACCACGAATTCTCACTGGCCCAGGGCGAGGTCCGTGAGACTTAACCTATGCGTTTTACTATTAAACTGCTGATCGTTGTCCAGTTGCTGGGGGCCGTCGGCTTTGGCATGTACCGCTGGCTGTATCTGCCTTCGATTCAGGAGACCGCGGCCCTCGCGATTCTCGAGGAGGCGGAGGGCCTCGACTATTCTGTCGGACGATCGCACGAGGTTGTGGTCCGTGAAGGCCATCAACCCGTCGTGCATGTGACTCTCAGATTAAACGCTGACGTCGAGGTCCCTTGGCATGCCCTGGAGCGGTTGCCCGATCTGGAATCGGTCACGTTAGAAGGGGTCTTGGATGAGCAACCGCTGGTCCGCCTGCTTGAAGCTCGACCGGATCTGCGGAAATTGAACGTTGGGTGCAAACACTTGACGCGGCGGGGCCTCGAAGCAATTGGCAAATTGACGAAGCTGGAATCGCTTGTGCTGGGAGACGGCAAGGC
>JBJHDE010000144.1:0-2185 GCA_050486385.1 Planctomycetales bacterium
CAACAACACAACCCATGGTGGCACCCGTCGCCGGGGTCCCAGGAATGGTGGTCGCGCGACAGATCGCTGGCGAGCGGATCGCGTGAATGTAAGTCGTTTGCCGTTCTCGTCTTGCGAGCGTCAATCGCATTGCGGGGCGGACAAACGCCCCTCAGCCCTGCGGGTCGAGTCGGCGAGGAAACCAACCCACTGGGTGGTCGATGGTGCGTCAGTTGAATCGATTTGGGAACGAACGAGGAGCATGCCGTGCGTTGGGCCTGGACTTTGGCAGCTTGCGTGGTGGTGCTGGGGGGAACTGCTCTCTCGGCCGACGAGCCACGGGTACCCACGACCGAGGTGGACCGACTTCTCGCCCAGGAGAACGCCAATCGGGGGGTGACTCCCGCGGCGGTCATCGATGACCTGGCGTTTCTGCGTCGGGCATCGGTCGACCTGATCGGTCGGATTCCCACATCCACCGAGATCGACGAGTTTCTGGCCCTGCCGCCGAACAGTCGTCGCGAGGCCACGATCGATCGCCTGCTGGGCGACGACCGCTTCCTGGACCGCTTCACCGCCTTCTTTGCCGATATGCTGCGGATCCGGACCAATCGGCCGGGCGGGCCAGCCTACTTGGCCTATGTGCGGCAAAGTCTGGCCGAAGACCGCCCCTACGACGAGATGGTCCGTTACCTGCTGACCGCTCAGGGCCGGGCGGGCAACACGCCCCAGTTGGGCTATTTGCTGGGCGATGATGTCGACCCCATGGCCCTGGCCGGGGCGACGGCCCAGACCTTCCTGGGAATTCGGATCTCCTGTGCCGAGTGCCACGATCACCCGTTCGACGTCTGGCAGCGGCGGGACTTCTACGACTTTGCCGCCTACTTTGGCAAGACGCGGCGGGTCGAGAGCGATCTGACCAACGTGATTTACACGACCGAGGAGCGAAACTCGCGGATCCTCTGGCCGCCGCAGGACGAGGCCGAGGGGGTCGCCCGGCAGCCGATTGACCCACGGTTCCCCTTTGCCAAAGACGAGGACGACGGCGAGCGGCGGCACATCGCCCGACTGGTCGCCTTGCGTAGTGCTCCGGTCGAGGCGGAAGAAGACACCGGCCCCAACGTGGACGATCTGCTGGCCGCCGCCGATGGCACCATCGATCAGCAGACTGGCGTGCGCTCGGCCGATCCGCTGGACGTGCTGGGCGAGAATGAGCGGCAGCGATCGTCGATCGACATCGAGGGCGATTTGTTCCGGGCCAGCGAATGGCGGAGCGAACTGGCCGACCACATCACCGATCCACGGAATCGCTTCTTCTCTCGGAGCTTTGTGAATCGCGTGTGGGCCGAGTTGCTGGGCAAGGGCTTTGTCGAGCCCGTCGACGATTTCAGCGAGTTCAATGGCCCCAGCCACGAGGCCACGCTGGACTACCTGGCCGATGAGTTTGTGGCCCACGGCTACGACTTCAAGTGGCTGGTCCGCACCATCGTCTCCAGTCAGGCTTATCAGCGGAGCCACCTGCTGGATGCCGATGAAGGCGAGCGGATGGCGGCCGAAGCGGCCTTCGCGGCGGCGCCCCTGCGGCGGATGCTGTCCGAAGCCCTGTACGACAGTGTCGTCGTCGCCGGGCACCTGTTCGACAAGAAGCATCCGGCCGGGGCCAACAACCGCACCGAGTGGCGCTACCAGCGGGTCGGCCTGCGGCAAGATCAGCGGACCCCGCAAGGCGAAGGGCCGCGGGTCAGCGATCTGGCGGGCCTCACTGCACCCGGCGGCGGCGCGATGCCCGCGGGCATGCCCGGCGCAATGCCTGCCGGCATGGCCGGCGAAGAGCCAGCGGGTCTGGATGTCGAGGCCTCCATCGAACTGGACTTCGCCGCCGCGCTGCAACCCAAGCCGGTCGTCGAGGTCGAGGCCATGCAGGCGATGAGCAATGAAGAGATTGAAGCCGCCCGGATGGTGGAAGAAAGCCGCGTGCGCTACATCGACCGCTTCACCCGGGTGACCTACGACGACAACCCGCAGTTTTCGTCGGCCTTCCGCATGGCCACCCCGGCCCCGCCAGAGCACTTTTTGCGGATCTTCGGTCAGCCGGGGCGGAACGACCTGGGGGATCGCCGGGACCCGACGGCCAGCATGCGTCAGAGCCTGATGATGCTGAATGGCCGGATGGTCCACGAGGCGGCTCGGGTCGGCGCGCTGGAAC
>JBJHDE010000144.1:2195-10202 GCA_050486385.1 Planctomycetales bacterium
GAACCCATCCACGAGATCCTGGCTGGCGAGCAACCCGATGTCCGGGAGGCAGTTCGGCTGGCGTATCGCGAGATTTTGACCCGCGACCCGTCCGACGAGGAGATCGCCGAAGCCCAGGAGATCTTCACCGAAGCCGGATCGGTGCTCGACGGGATGGCCGACCTCCGCTGGGCCCTGATCAACTGTCACGAGTTCCGCTTCCTTCCGTGATGCGGCGGGGCCGAACTGTTGAGAAGTCACCTCTGGAATTTCTTCACCGCTTTCAACGACCACATTCCCCTTTTGTTCGCGAGGCTTTCTGATGAAACGGTATGCTTGTCCGGATTACTACCGCACCAGTCGGCGGGCCATGATGGCCGCGGGCACGGCCTCGCTGTTGGGGTTGAGCGTCCGCGATCTGCTGGCGGCCAGTGGCACTGACCATCGCCCCACCTGCGAGAACGTCATTCTGTTCTGGCTCGGCGGCGGCATGAGCCACCTGGATACCTGGGATCCCAAGCCGGGACGGCCGACCCAAGGCGAGTTCGAGCCGATCGCCTCCTCGGTGCCCGGCATCCAGGTCGGCGAGATCTGGCCGCAGATTGCCAGCCAGATGGAACACATCGCCCTGGTCCGCTCGATCGCCGGCTCGCAAGCCGATCACGGCCGGGCCAGCTACCACCTGCAAACCAGCTACCTGCCCAGCAGCAACCTGCAGCACCCGGGCGTGGGCAGCGTGGTGGTCTCGCAGAAGGAAAACACCAGCGACCTGCCGGCCTACATCTCGATCAGTGGTCGGGCCCGTCAGGCCGGCTACCTGGGCCAGACCTGCGAAGCCTACTTCGTGGCCCAACCCGGCGAGAAGGATCCTTACCTGTCCTTCCCCGAAGGCATCACGCAGCAGCGCGGCAATCGCCGGCTCGAGACGCTCAACCGCATCAACAGCCGTTTCACCACCACCGCCGGAACCGGCGCGGTGGCCGATAACGACACCGCCATCGACGACGCCGTGCGGCTGATGCGGAGCCCGGCCCTCGAGGCGTTTGACCTGGACCGGGTCAGCACCGCCGAACTCAATCGCTACGGCAACAATCCCTTCGGTCGTGGGGCCCTGCTGGCCCGGCGCTTGGTCGAAAAGGGCGTGCGGTTCGTGCAAGTCAATCGCGGTGGCTTCGACCTGCACGGCAACATTTTCCCCGGCATGCGGAATCACGGCTCGGTCATGGACCCGGCCTTGGCCTCGCTGATCGGCGACCTGGCCCAGAACGGCTTGCTGGAGACCACCATGGTCGTGGTGCTCAGCGAGTTCGGCCGGACCCCGCGCGTCAACCAAGGCGCTGGTCGCGATCACCACGCCGCGGTGTTCTCCTGCCTGATGGCCGGCGGCGGCATTCGTGGCGGTCAGGTGATTGGTGCCAGCGACGAGGATGGTTACCGTCCGGCCGATCGCCCGGTGGCCGTGCCCGATCTGCACGCCTCGGTCTGCCACGCCCTGGGCATCAATCCTGGTCATGAAGTCATGACCCCGCTGGGTCGCCCGATGAAGCTCATCGATGGCGGCGAGGCGGTCCACGAACTGTTTGTGTGATCCGGCAACCCACGTTGTCTCATCATGACATCCTTACGGCGACGAAACCACGCAACAGCCGGCCTGGGGCGTGGTTTCGTTGCGCTTGAAGGTCCACGTCCACGAGCGCTTCGCGACCAGTCGCTCCGCACCCTCGCGGTCGGCGTTGCGGCGTGTTAGGCTCAAAGGGTCGTTGGCTGAATGGGGCGCTCGGCGGACCGACTCTGGGGGTTCCGCCCAACCGCAGGTCGACAGTCCCTAAGAAATCACGGGGCGTATCCCCTCGGCCAGCGACCCCATCAACCGACTCTGTTGGAAATTTTTCGAAACCTCACGGACTCAATCGTTAAACCTTAATGAGCAGCACGTTCCAATCTCACGAAGCCGGTGCGAAGTGGTCGCTCGGGTGATTGAGCGCTCCCAGATGTGTCAGGGCCGGCCCCCCGCGGCGGATGGCTGTTCCCTGGTCCACGTTTCTCCACGGCCTTCATCCAGACACAATGGTACGAACCACTGAGCGAACTTTTGCTCGGGGTCTTGCGCCGACGAAGTTCCATTCCCTCGCGATACACTCGAGTTGACAGCATTATGAATCTCCGCGAATGCGGCGCTTGGGTCGTGGCCCTGGGTCTGTTGGCCCCGATCTCGGCCTGGGCGCAGGAGTCCGACGAACCAGCCGGCCCCCCGGTGCGGGGCTCGATTGTCGAAGACCGCGCCGCCCGGCAACTCATGGAAGCCGGCGACGCCCGCTACGACGCCGACGAGGTCGATAAGGCCGTCGAGGTCTGGGAGAGTGTCGTCGAACGCTACCCCGCCAGCCGGGTCCGGTTTGAAGCCCACCTGCGTCTGGGGCGTTACTTCCTGGATCGCCAACGGGCGTTCGATCGCGCCCGCAGCCACTTTGAGATTGTGGCTCAGCAGCAGAACCCCGACGACGATCAGCGGGCGGAAGCCGCTTTGCAGATTGGCGTCTGTTATTACGAGGCCGGCAACTTCGGCAAGACCTTTCAGGTCATGCGGGACGTGATCGACGAGTTTCCCGTCAGCGAGCAGGTCAACCTGGCCTACTATTACATCGGCCTGGGGCACTTTCAGTTGGGCCACTACAGCCGGGCGATTGACGCCTTAGAGAAGGTCGGCACGGCCCTGACCGACGACGACCAGCGGAGCGAGCGGCTGCTGGCCGGCAAACGACTGTTCATCAAGATTGAAGATGCCGACCTGGCTGCCCTGGAACCTGGTCAGCCGGTTCGCGTGACCGTGGAGACGACCCAGGGCGACAAGGAAGAGGTCGAGTGCATGCCCGTGGGTCGCAACACCCGGGTGGTGCTGGGCAGCATCACCACGGGGCTGGGAACACCGAAACCGGGCAATGGCACCCTCGAGGTGCGTGGCGACGACCAGGTGACCGTCAGCTATCTGGATGAACACACCGCCGACCGCCAGTTTGGCGTGGTCCGCACGCAGTCGGTGCCGGTGGTCTCGGATGCGGTGATCTCCATCACGGATGGGGCCTTCCGCGAGAGCCTGCGGGGCGTGGTGCTGGGTCGCGAGGCGAATCTGCAAGTCATCGACCTGGATCGCGATCGCTCGGCCGAGGCCGACACGATTCAGGCCGAGGTCGAGATCTGGCGCGAGAAGTCGCCCGAGGAGTTGGAGGATGAACGGGCCGAGATTCTTACGCAGTTGGCCGCCGAGCGGGCCGAGGCCGATTCGGCCTTCTTGGATGAAGAGATTCCCGAGCCCGAGATCGATCGCTTCAAGAAAATCGACAGTGTCAAGATCACCCTGACCGAGGCGCTGGTCGAAGAACAATCGTTGAGTCGGCCGCTGCCGCAACCCGGCGACGAGGAGTCGCTCAATCCGGGGCCCGAGACCTCGCCGCCACCCAGCGAGCCGACGCCCGACGACTCGCAGGGCTTTCACACCGGGGTGTTTCGGGGCAAGGTGCTGATTGAAAATGCCGAAGAGCCCGTGGCAGGCGACGAGGCCCTGCAGGCCCGGCCGGGCGACCAGTTGCGCTTGCGGTATCTGGACGAGACCAACAGCACGCTCGATCCGCAGGAGCGGGTGGCTTCGGCCCGGATTATTGAAGGCAACATCGGCGGCGTGCGGGTCACGCGGGCCGACATCAGCGATGCCGAGCTGCGGATTCGCACCACGCTGGAAACCGCCGGGGCCTTGACGGCGATTGGCAATCGATACAAGGAGTTCGGTCTCAAGAGCAATGCCGATGTGAAATACAACGAGGCCCTGGCCGTGTGTGAAGAGGTGCTGCCCGAAGCGCGTCGGCTGGGTGGGCGGTTGCTGGAAGAAGCCTACGTCCGGTTGTGGAACATCTACTACGAGATGGAGCGCTACAACTTGGCCGCCGCCATGGCCGACCGCTTGCAGCGCGAGTTTCCGACCAGCGGCTTCGTGGACGACGCTTTGCTGAAGCTGGCCGATATCTCGCGGGAACAGGGCGAGTTTCAAAAGGCGATTGGCATCTACAGCCGGCTGGTGTCCATGCAGTCCAGTGACCTGCGGGGCGAGGCCCAGTTTGGCATCGCCGAATGCTACGAGGCCATGGCCCGCGGCAACAACGGACCGGGGGCCTCGCAGTTGTTTGACCGGGCCTTCCAGGAGTACAAGCAGGTTTACGAACGCTTCCCCGATAGCGGTCGGGTCGGCGAGGCCGTGGCCAAGATGGCCAACTATTACTATCAGCAACAGGATTTCGCCCGGGCGATCGACGTGTTTGAAAGCGTGTTGAACGAACACCCCGACGCCAAGTTCCTGGATGTGATTCTGTTCAACTACGGGCGGTGCCTGTACCGGATGGAGCGTCGGCCCGAGGCGCGGCGGAAGTTCGATCAGTTGATCGCCGAGTTCCCCGAAAGCCCGCTGGCCACCGACAGCAAACGGATCAGCGAAGCCCTGGCCCGACAGGGCGGATCATGACGTGTACTCTCCGCGGCCCAGCCAGTGTGACCTGGCCCAGCCGTGCGGCAACACATCCAACTTGACAGCATGACGTGACCCCTGTGACACGGTGAACCGGCGACGGATTCCCGTTGTGAACCCCGGGGCCACGGCCGAGACCTCAAAAGACGATTCTTCCCATGATGAAGGCAACGCTGATGCGGGCAAACAGGAGCATCCACAATCCTCGGGCAGCGGGCAAGCGGCGGGCCACCGGGATGCGCACCCGGCTGCTGGTCGTGGCCCTGGGGGTCTTGGTGGCGGTCGGGTCTTGGCCCCACCGGCTCGAAGCGCAGCAGGAGACGCCCTCGGCCAGCCAACAGTCGGCCAGCCAAGAGATCGACGCCAAGGCATCGGCCTTGGAGGCCCAACTCAATCAGCTCAGCGATCGCTCGCCCCAGGGCGCCGCGACTCTGCTGGAGTTGGTCGACCTGTACTACGAGCACGGTCGGGTGTTGGGTCTGATTCGCGTGGGGCAGCGGTTTGTCACCACGCAGGCGGCCCATCCGCGACACGCCGAGGTAATGCACAAGACCTTCGAGGGCTTGGCCTCGGCCAGCCGGACCGATGAGCTGGTGGCCTTGGGGCGGCAGTTCGTCGTCCGCTACAGTGACCACGAGGCGGCGGGCGATGTGTACGAGCACTTGGCCCTGGTGTTCGACAATCTCGATCGCCGGGCCGATGCCGCCGAGAGCCTGGCCGGCGTGTGGCGGAGCCGTGGCGATTCGACCACCGGCCGCGACGCCTTGCTCCAGTCGATTCGCAAATTCGGCGAGTTGAACAATCGCCAGAGCTTTCATGAAGCCGGCACCCTGGCCGAAGAAGGCTTTCAGAAGGTTCGTAACAAGCCCTTCTCGTTGGAGTGCGGCTGGCAGGCCTTTTATTGGTACCGTCGCGCCGAAGAATGGGCGGCCGCCAACGCCGTGGGTCAACGCTTGCTCCGCCGCGGCGGCGAACTCGACGAGTCGCGGGTGTTGCGGGTTCACTTTGAGATGGGCGAGAACTACGCCCGACTCGAACAGCGGGCCAATGCGATCGAAAGCTACAAGGAGGCGGCCAAGCTCGATCCCACTTCGAGTGCCTATCATCGCCTGCTGAGCGAGATGCACCATGCGACCGCCAAGCCCGAGGACATGGCCCCGCACGTCCGGGAGTTTCTCAAGAAGCATGCCGACAGCGGACATCGGGCCGATGTGCTGGGCTGGTTTGCCCATGCCTATCTCCGTGCCGAGCAGAACGACCAGGCCCGGCGGTTGTTTGAAGACTTGCTGGAAGACGCCCCGCGGAACCAGGATGCCGCCCGGCACTTTGTGCGCGCCAGTCGCGAGAACCAATGGGACGACACCGAGCGGAAGCTGCGGGCGGCGATTGGCAAAACCACCGCCCCCTACGCCGTGCGCTACGCCCTGGCGTTCGATCTGTATCGGGATCGCCGCGAGGACGAGAATCGCGCCAAGGCCATGGCCCTGGAACTGCTGACCAAGACGCCGGCCGACGATTGGCAGGTCCGCGAGGCCCTGCACTGGGTGCTGTGGAAGACCGAAGATGAAGGCGAGTTCCGGCAGGTCGTCAAGCAGATTGAAGAGGCCATCGATAAGCATCCCTGGATTGTGAACTACCAGGACTGGCTCCGCGATTGGGGTCGCGACGCCAGCAAACGTCGCGAGCACGCCGATCGCGGCCGGATTGCCCTGGACGCTTACGAGCGGGGGCAGAAGAAGCCGCAGATCGTCGCCTGGCGACAGACCCACGATCATCGCAACACCGGCGCAAGGGTCTCGGCCCGCGACAAGCTGCTCGAGCCCAAGGCGTTCCGCGACTTGCCCGATCGCGTGGCCTACTCGCTGGCCAGTGCCCAAGGCTACGACCTGCGGCACCGCGTGAGTTCGAGCGATCGCCCCAAGTCAGCCGCGGCGTATCAGCAGCTTGCCGAGCGGTTCACCAAGGACGATCAGGCCGCCTTGTGGTGGCTGGAGTCGGCCACCGACCATCTTAAGGCCGAGGCCTCGGTCGAGGCCGTGGGGCACCTGCTCAAGATCCAGCCCGAGGCCAACTACCCCGACGCCTGGCGGAGGATGATCCAGGTGGCCAAGGGGCTGGAAGACGTGTCGCTGGCCAAAAAGGTACTGGCCTGGATCGAGGCCTCGCAGAAGAAGCACGGGCTTGAACTGGGCTCGGCCGCCACGGTTGGCGATCGGCTGTGGGAACTGGAACTTCAGGACGAAGCCTTGGCCTACTGGAAGGCGCGGTGGAACCTGGATCACAACCACGCCGACGCCCGGCAGTGCCTGGAACGATTGCTGAACCGCAGCGAACGGGACGAGCAGATCAAGCTGCTGACCGAGGCCCTCAAGGAACCCTCGGAGCATCACGGATTGTATGCCCAATGGCTGGCCGATCGCGTGATCGTCACCAACGAGGAGGAGGACCTGAAGGCCGATTGGAAGCGGTTTGCCGAGCTGCTCAAGCAGGCCCGCGACCGGCAGGATGAACGGCCGTTTCGCTGGTGGAATCTCGATGGCTCTTGGATCCGCTACCGGGCCGATGAGATTCGCCGCTCCGACACCATGAGCGACGACGAAAAGCGGCTGGCTCTGGGGGCGCTTTCCAGCCTTCGGGTGTCGAGTTCGCGCTCGGTGGTCGAGCCCATTCGCTGGGAGCTGGGCCACTACGAGGACGCCTCGCCCATGGATCAGCAACGGCTGTTGGGCGTGGCCACGCTGTTGGTCGGGCGAGGCTCGGGCAACTTCGATACCATCCGCAGCTTTGCCCAACGAGCCATGAGCCGCGAGGATTATCCCTCGGCGGCGACCCTGCTGACCGGCATGCTGACCAACATCGGCAGCGTCGACGACAATCGTCGCAAGCAGGCCCGCGATCTGCTGGCCCGCTGCTACAGCCGCATGGGCGGCGTGGGGCTGGCGATTGACGAGTCCAGCCCGTTGGCTCCGCTATTGCGTGCGGCGCTCTACCTGCGGCTGGGCGACACCTCGATGGCCCTGGAGACCTACAACGAGAACCGTAGCCTGTTCGATGAGCACCGCAACGAGGTGCCCGTCGACCTGGTGCTGTTTGTCTGCGAGACCCACATCGCCGCCGCGGGCGAGGCCAACCTCGATCGGGCCGAGGACATCCTGCGGAGTTGGCTGATCGCCAACGAGGACTCGGACGACCTGGATGCCTCGACCAAGGCCTCGATGCAACTGCTGCTGGGTCGGCTGTACTACCGGGCCCAGCGATACGACGTGGCCCGCAGCGAGTACACCACGGTGCTCAACCGTTACGCCAGCACGCCCGAGGCCATCGAAGCCCAGTTTGGCATTGGCGAGAGCTACATGGCCCAAAAGGTTTACGATCAGGCCGAGGACATCTTCACCAAGCTGGCCACCCACAACGACCGCGACGTGGTCATCCGGGCGGAGTTCCTGCGGGGTGTGCTGGCCTGGCGGCGGGAAGATCGCGACACCGCCCGCGACATCTTCCGGGGCGTGTTGGAG
>JBJHDE010000145.1:0-6604 GCA_050486385.1 Planctomycetales bacterium
CCGTGCGAAAATCAAGAATGTGTGAAGAAACCCCGTTGCATCGGGGGGCCTCGTGGGGTCATACTAGAAGGTTACGGCTTGATGGCCGTCCTTGCTGTAGACATCCCGCCGCCAGTTTCCGATAACCTCATCGATCGCCGCACCTTGGGCAAGAGGCGAGGCCGGACGCTTGGCCTGGCCCATGGGGCTTACATGTGGGATGCCTCATGAGCAAGACCGGCCCCATGTTTCAGGGAGGTGTGAGTCGATGCTTGGCCAACCCAATCCCGAAACACCCGATCCCCTGTCGATCGATATTCGCGGCCATGGCAAGCAGGCCATCACCCGCTTGTCGGGTCAGGCTGGCCTGACGGCGGCCGAGAAGCTGCAGCGGGCCTTTCTACCGCTGTTGGCCCGTCGCGTGCGCTACCTGGAACTCGACGTCAGCGACCTGCAAACCCTGGCCATGCTGGCCAAGCGGGAACTCATCGAACTGGCCCGGGCGGTGCTGCACCGCGGCGGGGTCGTGGTCTTGATTGGCCCACCGGGCCACCCATCCGAGGCCCTGGAGATCACCAACCTCGAAGAGTTCTACCACGCCCTCGAACGCTTTCGCGCCGCCTGAGCCGCGAACCTCGCGCCGCCCGACCGCGTCCCATTGTTCAATGCCCAGGCCGTTCCATCCAGCCGCGGGCAAGGCAACTGGCCAGCGGGCGACGAACCCGCGACCGTTGCATCGACAAGCGAGATTGTGGCGAACCCCCAAGCAGGCTCTTCCGCGGTGAGCGACTGTCGAACCGGAGCGATTGGGTCGGGCGCAGGCCGCCGAAACCCACCGAACGATGGGTCTCGCCGTCAAAAACCGTCCGCCCCCTTGTCGGACGCGCCCAGAGTGATTAACACGAAGGACTTGCAACAACGACCGAAATACGCGTGTAGCTCAGTTGGTTAGAGCGCGTCCCTGATAAGGACGAGGTCACTGGTTCGAGTCCAGTCACGCGTACTAGCACCCATCTTCGCGGGGTCTTATCGCGCCCCGCCCCACCGCTCGCACCGCACACCCGGGGACGTAGCTCAATTGGGAGAGCACTAGCTTTGCAAGCTAGGGGTTAGGGGTTCGATCCCCCTCGTCTCCACTCTCGTAAGTCCTTGCCGATACGCCACTTGGAACGACTAGACCCCGGTGGCCGGGGCCTTCCTCGACCGTCGGAAAACGTGTACTCGTACACTACCCGCCGACTCTAGGGGTTGCTCTGCGATGCCGCCTAAACCCGTCCCGAAGCTCTGCCGCCACCGCGGCCGATCGCAAGCCTACGTTCGCCTGAACGGCCGCCAAGTCTATCTCGGGCCGTGGGTGGGCCCTGAGCCGTCCCCCGAGGCTGTGCGGGCCTACAACCGCATCGTGGCCGAACTGGCCGCGGGCGTGTCGCCCATCGATGACGGCTTGACGGTGGCTGAGTTGGCCCTCAAACACTTGGACCACTGCGACGGCTACTATCGCCGAGCGGACGGTACACCAACCGGCGAAGTCCGTGTTCAGCAAGCCGCTTGGCGTTGGGTGGTCGCTCTGTACGCGGACACCGACGCCAAGGACTTCGGGCCGCAGCAACTCCGGGCGGTCCGTCAAACGATGGTCGATGAGGGGCGAGCCAGGAGCTACGTCAACGCCGTGGCCCGCCGCATCGTCGCGGCCTTCAAGTGGGCGGCTGCGCACGGGCTGGTCGACGAAACGGTCTGGCTCAAGCTGAAGGCGGTCGATGGGCTGCGACGCGGTCGCTCGCAAGCCCGAGAGACTGAGCCCGTGGGCCCGGTGGCCGATGATGTGGTCGAGCGGACCCTACCGCACCTGAGCCCCGTCGTCGCGGCAATGGTCCGACTTCAGCGGTTGACCGGGTGCAGGCCAGGGGAGGTGGTCGCTATTCGCCCCTGCGATGTGGATCGCTCGTCAGACGTCTGGCTGTACCGGCCCGAGTCGCACAAAAACACCCACCGCGGCCAGACTCGCGTGATCCCCTTAGGGCCACGGGCTCAAGAGGTGCTCGCCCCCTTCCTGGCCCGCACGCCTGAGCAGTATTGCTTTAGCCCCGCCGAGTCGATGGCCCAGTATCGGGCCGAGCGGACGGCCGCACGTAAGACCCCGGCATCGTGCGGCAACAAACCCGGATCCAACCGTAAAGGGAAGCCTAAGAAACAACCGGGCGAACGCTACGACGCCCGAGCCTACGCCCACGCGGTGGCTGCCGCGTGTCGGAAAGCCGGGGTCGAACACTGGTCACCGAATCGGTTGCGACACACCGCAGCGACTGAGTTACGAAAGCGACACGGGCTCGAAGCGGCTCAAGTGATCCTTGGCCACAGCCGGCTTGAGACCTCGCAGGTATACGCGGCCAAGGCGATTGCGGCTGCAATCGAGATTGCCAGACAATCAGGCTAAGCCGCCCCTCCCCGAGTCTTCTCTGAGCGGGCCAGGGGGGGAGCGAGAGAGAGTTCTCAACGCCCCTCCCTCCCCGGCCGGAAGTCGTTTCACGGCTTGCATTTGTGAATCGTGGCCGCGGTTTCACTTGTGAAAACTGCGGGCCCCGGCGTTATGAGCTGCGCCACTCGTCACAACAAAATTCAGAGTCCCTCAGAAGGCGTGTTACAATATCGGCCAACACTGGCAGGTGTGTTCACAACCCACGGAGTTCGGGGCCGATGAATGAGAAACTGATGACGTTGCGTGATGCTGTCGCGGCTGTCGGGCTGCTTTCGCAAGCTGGCCACGCCCCACACGCGGAGACGCTGCGGCGATGGGCTCATAAGGGGCTGCGAGCCCCTGACGGGCGTGTCGTGAAGCTGGCCGCGTTGCGAGGGCCGGGCGGGTTGTTGATGACGACGATTGCCGATGTCGAACAGTTTCTAGCCGACTTGCAACCCGTGCCCACCGCACCCGAGTTGGTTTGCACAACGCCCGCGAAGCGGTCGCGGCAGAAAGCGGCTGCAACCCGTGAAGTGAAACAACGGCTCGGCCTAGTTTGATCCACCAACGAAAAATGCCCGCCGCGGATACGTAGTAAATCCGCGACGGGCAACACCACCTTCGAGAGCGTATCCATGATAGCAAAAACTGACGGCTGTGGCCAGCTTGACCCGCAAGAACTCGCCGATTTTCTGCGAGCGTTTCTCCTTCCGAACGAGGTTCACGAACTCGTTTGCAAGGACGGCGGCGGCGGGATGGCGCAACTGCTTGTCACGACGAACAGCCCCAGCAACCTTGGCGAGTTGGTGGCCGCTAGGGCCCCGGAAGCGGACCACTTCTACGTGGGCTGCAACCCCACGGTTTACGCCGCCGAGCATACGACGTCGGGGTTTCAACGCGGCATGCGGTGCAAGGCCCCGGATATCAAACGCCGCGGCTGGTTGCCAATCGACTGCGACCCGACCAACGACGGTTCACCGGATGACGCCGCCGAGCTGGCCGACAGCGTCGCCGAGTATCTCGCCGACTTGGGTTGGGTCAACCCGCTGGTGATGGATTCAGGCCGCGGGCGGTGGCTCTTGTACCGGGTCGACCTAGCAAACGACGACAACAGCAAGTCGTTGATTCGTGATGTGCTGAAGGCGTTGGCCGAGCGGTTCAATACGCCCGGGGCTCGGATCGACACGCGCGTTCACGACGCGGCCCGAGTCGTCCGCCTGGCCGGCACGGTCAACGCGAAGACGGGCAACCTGGCTCGTATGGTTCGGGAACCGGGGAGCGGTCTGGTCACGCCCGAGCAACTCGCAGAACTCGTTACACCCGAGCCCGCGGGCCAGGGGGGAGACGCCTTGGATCGTCTAGCGGAGGTTGACGCCCCTCTCCCTGGCCGGCAGGAAGTGTTGGAGTGGGCCGAGCGACACTTGACGGCGATTGCCAAACCGGCGGTCCAAGGGGAGCACGGGCAAACGTCGCTCTTTGGGGCGGCTTGTGACGTTGTTCACGGTTTCGCATTGGACGAAGAGACCGCGTTCACACTCTTGCGGGATTGTTACAACCCGCGTTGTGTGCCGCCTTGGAATCTCGACGACCCCGCGGACCTACGCGACTTCCGCCACCAGGTCACACGAGCCTGCGAACGTGACGACCATGAGAAACTCCGCGGCCACTTGGCGGAAACCTACAGCCGCACCGCTGGCGTGGACCTGAGCGGGCTTCTAGCGGGCCAGGGAGGGGGGGAGCGCATTAACGTAAAAGAGCTGGATGAGTGGAGAACGCCGGAGCCCCTGGAAGATGCGCTGCCCAGGTTTCCCACGCACTGCCTGCCCGAGCCGTTGCGATCCTGGGTTGAGGCGGAAGCGTTGGCCACTCAGACCCCGCCGGATATGGCCGCCCTGCTGGGCCTGTCGGTTGTCTCGGCCTGCATAGCTCGGCGAGTGGTGGTTGAGCCACGAGACGGTTGGCACGAGCCGGTGAACCTTTTCACGGCGGCGGTGCTGGAACCTGGCAGCCGGAAGTCCGCAGTATTTTCCGATGCCCTGCGACCGCTGGTCGAGATTGAACGCGAGCTGATCGAAGCCGCCCGCCCCGACATTGCCGAGCGGCGATCGGATCGGAGACGGCTGGAACTCCAGCTATCGGCCGCCGAGAAGGCCGCCGCGAAGCACGATGACCCCGACGCCCGCGACCTGGCTCGACGGTTGGCCCGCGAGTTGGCCGAGCTACCCGAGCCATACCTTCCGGTGCTGTTAATCGATCAATCGACGCCCGAGCATTGTGAGATTGCACTCCACCAACAGGGTGGGCGGATTTTCTCCGCGAGCCCCGAGGGGTCCGCGCTCGACCTGCTGGCCGGTCGCTACGCAAAGAACGGGGGAGCGAACTTCGAGGTGTTCCTTAAGGGGCACGCGGGCGACGATTTGCGGGTGGGTCGAGTTGGCCGCGATTCGTTCTTCGTGAGTCGGCCGGCCCTCACCGCGGCCTACTGCATCCAGCCGGCGGTTGTCTCGGCCTGGCAAGAGAACCCAGAGTTCCGGGGCCGTGGCCTGTTGGCCCGGTTCCTGTACGCATACCCCGATAGCGGGATCGGCTATCGGTCAGTCTCCCCCCCTACGATGCCCGATGACGTTCGGAGAGCATACCACCAGCTCGTTCGGGGGGTTTCTGAGTATTGTGAGGACGCTTCCGGTAGTTCTGAAATTTTGCGACCGACCGAGGAAGCCCGTCGGCTGATCTTCGAGTGGGCCCAGGAAATTGAGACGGGGCTACGCGATGGGGGCCATTTAGAGCCCATCCGAGACTGGGGCTCAAAACTGGTGGGGGCGACGATTCGGTTAGCCGCGGTTATCCATGCCGTGGAGAACGGCCCCCAGGAACTCATTCAGCCCCCATCGGTCGCTGCTGCGGTGGAGATAGCCCGGTCCCTCATTCCCCACGCACTGCGAGTGCTGGCCAGGGGGGGAGAATCCCCCGCATTGGAAGACGCACAGTATTTGCTGCGGTGGATTGAGCGGGGGTCGCTTGACTGTTTCACCCGCCGAGACGCGCACCAACACGGTCGCCGCCGCTGGCCCACGGTTGAAGGGGTCGATCGCCCCCTAGGGGTTCTGGTCGGTCGGGGGTTCATCCGGCCGAAACCTACCGAGCCGGCTGGCCCTGGCAGGCCCGCGAGCCCAGTGTTCGAGGTGAACCCGTGCGTTCTCAGAAACGCTGGAATCTGTACTCACAATACTCACAATTAGCCGTGCGTTCTCAGAAACGCTGGAATCTGTACTCACAATACTCAGAACTCCCCCCCTGGCCAGCTCACTACCCCCCCACACTAAATCGGACCCCTTTGTCCTGTTTGCCCTCCGGACCCCCTATGTTTGACGTCAATTTGACTACGCACGCGCGAGGTGGAACATGCCGGTTGTTTTTGAAGCGGTTCGCTTGGGTCGGGTGAGGCCGATCCTTAAGGGGGATGGCTCGTTCTCCGGGAAGTTCGAGTGCTGCTTGTACTGGTTGGTGGATCCTGAGCCGGAATTCCCCTTCCCCGATCGTCGGCGAACGCAGATGAACGCCGAGCGCGGAGAGACTACGGTCACACTGTCAGCCGCTGCCTTGGGTAGCCGGCGGCGGTTTGCAACAGCCGTCCTTGCCGCGTGTGGTCGGGCGATTAACTACGCGGACAACAACGAATTCGCGGAAGCCACCACCCGCGTCATTGCCGCGGGTTGGCGAGCGGTTGCTGAGCCCAAACCTACCCCGGAGCCCCTACGGGGTTGCGTCGTCTTAGAGGACGGCTGCCGGGTGCCGTTCGACCAGCTTGCCCCGTTCCTCCCCCCTGAAGACCCGGCATTCTGGGCTTGTTTGCTTGAGTCGAGCCTCAGAGACGCCGTCTAACGCGATTCGATTACCAAAACGGCCAGAGACACCGGACCCGCTGGGCGACGTCTCTGAGCCCCCCTGGCCCGCTCGTTGCGAGCCGGCTGTTTTGCCCGCGAACCGAGGTGCTTAAATTGCAGGCGAGTCGCTAATGCCGCGTCAATCAATTCGTGCGAAGAGTGCCGGTACTACGACCTGAGGTTGGTGACCTCGGGATGCGGGGCATTTTTTCGCTGGTCGGGATAGGCCATGAAAGAGCAACTGACGCGATCGATGCAATTGCCGTCTCGCGCCGTCCCCGGC
>JBJHDE010000145.1:6614-10107 GCA_050486385.1 Planctomycetales bacterium
AGCGACGTGTCCGAAGTGCTTGATGTGTTGGCCGCGAACGGTCGCGACGCCCTCACGGCCTACAAGCGGACGGTTGTTGAACTCGCTGGTGGGGCGAAAGTCCCCCCGGCCCGTGTTGGCGAGATTATGACTGCCGCGGGAAGGACCGCGGCCCAACTCGAAAAGGACTTGAAGACGGCTCGCCGCCGCTTGGAGTGGTTGGCCGATGTGGAAGCCCACAACCAGACCGTGGCCGAGACGCAGCGGGCCAGGGAGCGGATGGGGGAGCTAGACCGTGAACTCGCCGCGAGACGTCGAGCCTTGGAGGATGAGTTACGGCCGTTACTCGAAGAGCAAAGCAGTTGTGCCCCATCATCATGGCCAACGTCACGGGCCTGGCGCCCGCGTTGGGCTACTTGAAGCACCACGCCGACCCCGCAATCAGTGAGGAAGCCGCCCGCATTCTGCGAGAAAAGCTGCAAGCCGCCCAACAGGCCAAGGGGCAAGCGAAGCACCAGCTCAAGCGGGCCCGTGGGTCTGGTGATAGCGTGGCAACCGAGGCGTGGAAGCAAGCCCTCCGCGACGCGGAAGCCGCTGAGGCTGCCGCCTGGCAAGAGCACAACGACGCCCTAGACCGGGGCACGCTGGCGGAATCGTTCCCGCTGGCCCCATGAGCAACCGTGCCCAGGCGGGCCGGGGGAGCTGGTGTAAGTCCCACGGGGCTCCCCCCCCCTGGCCCGCTCACTACCGCCCCGCCACCCGATAGACTGGTCGGGTAGCGTCTTTGGCGATACGTTCGGGCGATGATCGGTCGGAAAAGGACGGTTTCGACCCGTGAAACGGGCGTTTTCGTGCGTGTGTACCGTACACTTTTCGCCGCCACGATTGTTGCAAATACACGCGAAACCCACTACTTTGTGTTTGACGGTGCTGGTCGGTGTGGACCCTGGGGTATAAGTCGTAAGTCGCTTTTACGTAAGTGGTTATGCCGCCCTAACAGGTTGGCAAAGGTTGCTTTGCAAGCTAGGGGTTAGGGGTTCGATCCCCCTCGTCTCCACTTCTTCTCATCCCGGCCGACCTTCTTGTGCGGGGGTGGCCTCGGAACTCCGCGCTCGGCGCCGATTATCACGGCGGGATGTTCCTTGGCTCGGCTGCGGTCCATGCTTGCCGAGGGTCGCCTGTGACGCCTGACCGACCAAGGTTGGCAGGTTGGCCTCCCCATCGTCCTCGATTCCGACTCATTGGCTTGGCAGCCGCTGTCCCCCCCGCCCTCGACCGCCAGCCGCTGCATCTGAGCGGCAAGCTCCCAGCCGAAACCGCGTGACTCGGGCGGGATGCACCGGTACGATAGGGTGGGTCGCGGTCGATTGCCGCGGCCGCTGGTGACACAAGCGACAAGGCCGGAGCAACCACCGAGCCGGCGGGAATCGCCCGATGAGGAAGCGTTTCCCAAGGCGTTGGAGAGGACGGATCGTGGGATTGGCTCGCACGGCAGGGGTTGATGACCTGGCTGGTCGGCGAACATTGCTCCGTTGTCTCGCAAATCATCAAGGCGGTCTGCGAGTGCGTCCGTCGAACATTGGCAGGGTGATCCTCATCACGTCGGGTCTGATGGGATGGGCGCTGTCGGTAAGACCGGTTTGAGTTCCAATCCAGACAATCCGTTTCAGGGGAACCTCACCATGTCGACCGCTCGAACCTTTCTGCTTTTGATTCTCTTGGCAAATCCCGCACTTAAGGCAGACGAGCCCGACGAGCGCCGCCTGGGCGTCATCGAGGGTCGGGTCACGCTCGAGGATCGGGAGCGGGAGGACGGTCCCGACGCCCGCTATCCTGAACTGAGTCTCCCCGATGTCATCATTTGGCTTGATGACCGTCGCTATGTGGCGCCTTTTGATCCCGACGAGGTCGAGGGGGCGGCCGTGCCCTGCATTTCCCTGGACCGAGGGCGGCTCAGCAGGCGGTCGTACTTTCTGCGATCCGAGCAGACCTTTGCGATTGCGAATCCTGGCGATGCGAGCGTCATGTTGGCGGTGGAGGGTTACGCCGCACCGGTGTTTCTTAAACAAGTTGAGAAAGACACAGCGCTGCTTGTTCAGTTGAAATCCCAAGGGCGTCCGCCATGGGTGCTTTGCGAGTCTCACAATTTTGAGAACCGTTGCTGGCTGTTTGTCCTCCAGCATTCCTGCATAACCCGGATCTCGACGGACGGAACCTTCAGGATTGAGGGCGTTCCCGAGGGGAGCCGAAAGCTGCGGGTTTGGCATCCCGATATGGGTTACAGTGTCCTCAAGTCGCACGATCGAGGGACGGTCGAGGTTGAGGTGGCCGGCGACAA
Organism: Planctomycetales bacterium; assembly: GCA_050486385.1. Lineage (GTDB taxonomy): Bacteria > Planctomycetota > Planctomycetia > Pirellulales > Pb10988 > JBJHDE01. Next base: position 8,932 of record JBJHDE010000145.1, read on the forward strand.
GGCCAATCGACTCGGTGGGATTGTGCTTTCTCGTTATGTCACTCCCAAGGGCGAGTGATTCTTGGGCGTCAGCGCCTCGCTCGCGGAAGCCGAAGTCTACCGGCGGCCGTTCTGGCTTCCCTTGAGGAACGCTAACTCCACGGTGTGTGGAGTCGGCTCTACCAGCACCCCTGAGATCAGTCCGCACGCTGAACCGGCGGCGGTGACCAGGAACCGTCAAGCGCGTCCAATTTGGGCCAGTAGAGCCGCATATTCATGGTGAAATTGCCGCTTGCCGGGGTCGGCAACCAGTTCGACTCCTGGTCCGCTCCCGGGGATTCGCGCTGAATGTACAAATCGAGAGAACCATCGGCATTGAATTTGAGTTCGTCCCGGTCGCCGATCGCGTAGCGATCTAGGGGATTCTCGGCAAATAGCTGGCGCTCGTCGTACATGGTGAGCGACCAAAAGGCACGTGCCGGCGGGATCTGATCCTTGGCAAACCGCATGACATAACGCTGATCGCTGCTGAGCGGCCTGCCCTCCGAGTCCGCGAAGGCGGTCGGGTAGATGGCGTCCTCGATGACGTTGGCGCCGAGCCCGCCGTAGGCGACGCCCGCCCGGTGCAGGTAGTCGGTGCCATAGGTGCCGATGGCGGTCAGATTGGTGCGCCAACCGTTGGCGAGCACGCCCGCCGTGGTCCATGCCTGCTTGATGCGCGGCAGCGCATCGGCCGGGGCGGCCTGGATCGCCTCCTGCACTTCCTGCGTTTGGGCGGAGGGCGAATAGCTTTGGCCGGGCTCGATGCCGATCTGCTTCATCCGGTCGAGGATCGGATAGTCGTTGGCGTGTGGTGGGTGCTGCTTCATCAGTTCCGCGAACAGCGTGAAGAATGCGAAAGCGTCCATCTCTTCGACCTGGTCCGGCGGCGCGCTCATGTCCAGGTCGGGATCCACTTTGCCTTGGGGTGGTGTGTAGGGTTTGCCGTAGGCGCTGAGCGGCACCGCACGCATGCCCTTTTGGAATTCATGGACCGCCGCGTAGTCGGCCTTGCCGTCGGTCTGCACGCGCCCCCCGATCCAGCCGCCAGCGGTCGGGCTATTGTAGCGCCTCACGCCGTCCGGCAGTTCGCCCCGCCAGCCGGGGCCGACAATGGCGAAGGTCTGCGCGGCGTTGCCCGTGGTGCGGGTGCCGGGT
>JBJHDE010000146.1:0-10105 GCA_050486385.1 Planctomycetales bacterium
TTGATGTAGTAATCGTAGGGCGTGGGCTCGCTGGGCGGTTCGGGCAGCAGATGTTCGGCCAGCATAAAGTGCCGGTGATACAGCAGCCGCGGCCAGTGGACCTCGGGGTCGGGGAACTGGCCCTCCAGGGTCGAGCCGTCATCAAACTCTAAGCGGTACCGCAGGCTGCGGGCGTGGACCCCGGGATTGGGCGCGAAGAACTTGTAGCCATGATCCAGGTACAAGGCGGACACATACGCCCGCATACCCGGCACGCGAAACGCATCGACCGCCAACCGCGAGGCCGGCGGGACGGTAAACGGGTGCAGCCCGACGGCCAGCAGATGAAAGGCCAACGCTCCGCTGGCCACCACGCGGGCCCACAAGGGCCACGCGCCGCGGGGCAACTGGTCGGATGTGGCGGATGACGGGGGCATGGCCCAGGCCCTCTTGGCCAAGACAACGAGTTCGACTTCTGCGCAAGCCTAGATTGGATTTCGGCGCGCGGCCGGGGCCGAGGGCCGGCAATTCCGGGGCGAATCGTCTCAGGCGGGCGAGTTCTTGGGGCGGGCAGGTGGCCTTGCGCCACTGAGTGCAATTGCACGGAGCGCGCACGAAAAAACCCTGCCGAAAGCACACATGGCGCTTCCGGCAGGGTTGGTGCAATCCCGCGCAATCCTGACACGTCGGAGGGAGGTGTCAGGGTCGCCCGAGCACTCAGTCGACGATGCGGCTGGCCATCCGCTCGCCGTCGACGTCGATGGCCACCACGCGGGTCTGGCCAGCGGCCAGGGTCACCGTTCGCTCGTGGCTCACGGTGCGGCCATCGCGGGTGAGTTCCACGCGGATCGGGTAATCCCGCCACTGCTGGCTTTCATCCAACCGGGTGGTGGTGAAGTAGCGAACTTCGCCCGTGGCCCGGGTGGGCTGGCCGGCCAAAAACACCTTGGCATCGGCTGGGACGTGCAGTTCCAGGGTGGTCGGGCCGGTGGCATCCTGCAGGCGGGCCGAGGCCACGCGGCCTTCCACGCCACGGGGAGCCGGCGAACGGCCGTCGAATTCGAAGCTCACGTTGAGCACTTGCCCGGGCGTGACGGTCACGTCGCGGGTCCGCTCGACGAGTTGGCCATTCACCTCGACCACGGCTCGCAGCTTGTAGACGTACTGCTGACCGGGGACCAGGCCAGCCGACCGGAACTTGCGATCCTCGCCGGTGCTGGTGGTCTGCGCGCCGTTGACAAAGACCTGGGCCTCGGCCGGCACCTGAACGTTGAGCAGCACCGCGTCGCGATCAATCGAGCGACCGCTCATGTTACCTTCGGCGGGGGCCGCCTCTCCGGAGCCAGCTCCCGGAGCGGTGGTGGGAGCCTGCTGGTAGATGGTTGAATCGACCGGGCTGTGATACATCGCACCGTACGAAGTACCACCGTAATAGGTCACGCCGGCCGAGCCACCGCTCGAACCACCGCTCGAACCGTGCGAACCGTAGTGAGTCACGCCGCTGGAGCCACCACTGCTGCCACCACTCGAACCGTGGCTCGAATAGTGCAACATGGTGCGGCCGCGTCGATGGCCAAACAGGCCGGCCCGACCGCCGCTGCTTCCGCCGCTGGAGCCATGGCTAATGCCACTGCTGCCGCCGCTGGAACCCCCGCTGCTGCCACCAGAGCCGAAGCTCCCGTAACCGCCGTAGCTGGAGTACCCGCTGCTGCCGCCGCTCGAACCGCCGCTCGAACCGTGACTTGCATAGCCGCTGCTGCCACCGGAGCTACCGGCCGAGCGATGACCGGCCTCGGCCGTCGCCCACGGGATCACGCCCGCCACGGCGGCCACAATCAAGCTGAAACCAATCCGACGCATTGACGCCATCCCCTGCTAGATGAGACAGAAAGCCGGGGTCCAATCCCCGGAGTGTGTTTCTCTCTCAGCAGCGTAGTTCGGGGGGATGGGATGTTCAAGGAAGTTGGGTAGATTTTTATGGGCGGGAGAGATGGGGGATTTGCGGGATATAGCGGCCCCCGCCCCCTCACCGCGCCGCCCGCAACCGCACATGGTCGAAGTCAGCCTCTCCCACGCCCCCCAATAGACCAATCATCACGATGGCCGATCGGGTGGTGCGCGGCACGTCCAGCACGCCCGCTTTCTGCTCCCAGTCGAAGGTGCCGAACCAGGGGCCCAGCCAGTCTTCGCCGACCGTGCGGCGGTCGTCGTCGTAGTAGGTCACGTGGACATAGGCCAATTGATCCGGGCGGCGACCGGCCTGGACGCTGTTGACGCGAATCCAGGTCGAGACCGCCAACCGCGACACCTGCCGACCGTCCAAGGCAAACCCCTGGACGGTGCGTGCCAGCCGGCCGGGGACATCGTTGCGGAACCGCAGAAAGTGGTTGCCGTCGGGGGCCAGGCGGTCTTCGACGACCTCGCCGTGCCGCAGATAGTGCCAGCCCACCAGCATCGGCTCTTCGCCCTCTTTGCGGACGGCCATCTCCTCGAAGCTGCCGTTGACGATTTCGGGATTGCGGCCGTCGGGCTGCACTTCGCGGCGGCGTTCGGCCTCGCCGGTCATCGGCACAAACAGCGTCGGTCGCAGGGCCTCCTGGACAAGCTGGCCGTCTTCCTTGCGGAACAGGTACAGCGTTTGCTGAAAGCGTTGACCCAGCGGAATCACCATCCGACCCCCCTCCTTGAGCTGCTCGACCAGCGGCTCGGGGACATTTTCGGGCGAGCAGGTCACAATGATCTTGTCAAACGGCGCGGCCTCGGGCCAGCCCTTGAACCCATCGCCCACCCGCACATGCACGTTGCGGTAGCCAGCTTTGCGGAGGGCCTGCTCGGCGGTGCGGCCCAAGCGGGGGACAATCTCAATGGTGTACACGTCCTTGACCAGTCCCGACAGCACGGCCGCCTGGTAGCCGCTGCCGGTGCCAATCTCCAGCACCCGATCGTCGGGCTGCGGATCGAGTTCCTGAGTCATGAACGCCACCACAAATGGGGGCGAGATTGTCTGGCCTTCGCCAATGGGCAAGGCCGTGTCGACGTAGGCGTTGTCGCGCTGGTTGTGCGGGACGAATTCGTGGCGGGGGGTGGTCCGCATGGCCTGGAGCACCCGCTCGTCAGTGATCCCCGAGTTTTCGAGGGCACTTCGGACCAGTTGAGTCCGGGCCGCGGCGAAGCGATCTTGGGCCGAGGCCACCTCGGCGGTGCCCCACAGGCCCAGCAGGATCAGCAACCAGTAATGCTTCGGGATCATGGATTTCTCTCGCCAAGGGGGAGCCGCGGGGGCTATCGGATCGGGGCGAAATGTCGGCAGGTGCCACGTCCCGGCAGGGCCCAGCCCGCCGGGTGGTCGCGACCTCGCCGAATCATACGTCACCGCCGCTCGTTATCCTACGTGATTTTGCGACTGGAAAGTTCATCGTGGGGGGCGATTTCCGGCTTGCTTGCTCGCCCCTGGCTGGGCGGCTACCGTTGAAGATGAGGTTCCCGGCACGCGGCGACCTCGCTCCGGGCCACTGGCCATCGATCCCAGCCGGAGCGAATTTTCCGCGAGCCGCCCTGCCCTGCCCCGTGTGCCGAGGATGGATGAGTCAGATGACAACTGGGCGAGTGCCTTGGTGGGCCGGTCGTGGAACGCTGATGGTCGTCGTGCTCGTCGGGGCCCTGGCTCCGCTGGCCGTGGCCGATCTGGCTGAGGACGCCCGCGATCACCTGCTCCGCGGTCGCTACGCCGAGGCCGCCGAGGCCTACGAGCGATTGATTCGGCAAGCGGCTGGGGCCGACCAACAGGCCGCCGCTGTGCTGGGCCATGCGGCGGCGCTGTGCGAGAGCGGGCGGGATGTCGAGGCCCGGGCCCTGCTGGAAACCGCGCTGGCCACCTTGGACGAGCGCGGCGATCTGCTGGCGGAGTTGGCCGACCTGCTGTACGAGCGTGGCCAGCTTGACGAGGCCGCCGACCGCGCCCGGCGGGCGGTGGAACTTGACGAGCGGCAGGTGCTGGCACGCTGGACCCTGACCCGTTTGGACCGCGATCACGGTCGGCACGACGAAGCGAATGCGGGGCTGGACTGGTTCATTCGCTTTCAGAACCGCGAGCAGGTCACCGATCCCGACACGGTGCGGGTGATTGGTCTGGCCGCCGCCGAGCGGGCCCGCTGGCATGGGCTGACCAATCAGTTTCAGTTTTTGGTCAATCGGTTCGTCCGCGAGCAAACCGACACCGAGCCCCGATACTGGCCGGCTCATTATGAGGCCGCGCGGCTGTTTGCCGAAAAGTTTAACACCGCCGACGCCCATCGGGCTTTTCAGCGGGCGCTGGCCATCAACGATGCGTCCGCCGAGATTTACTGCGGCCTGGCCGAGGTCGCCGTTCAACAGTACGAGTGGTCACGGGCGCGGCAGTATCTCGATCGGGCGCTGGCAACCAACCCACGTTTTGTTCACGCCCACCGATTGCTGGCCGATTTGGAGGTCGCCAATTTTCAACTCCCCCAGGCCGTCGAGCATTTGCGCGCAGCCCGTGAACTCAATCCCGTGGCCGAGGCCACGTTGGGCCGGCTGGCCGCCTGTTGGATGGTGTTGGATAACGGATCGTTTCAACAACCCGGCCAGCGGGCCCAGGCGGTGATTGACGCCGTGTTGGAACGCAACCCGCGCTGTGGCGAGTTCTACTTTGCCATGGCCACCGTCTTGGACACGCGGCAGCGGTTTGGCGATGCGATCGAGGCCTACCAGCAAGCCACCGTGCGGATGCCGCAGCTCTTGGGGCCGCGTTCCGACTTGGGCCAGCTTCTCATGCGGATGGGCCGGGAGACCGAGGCCCAGGAACTACTCACCGAGTCGTTCCGCCGCAATCCGTTTAATGTCCGCGTGAAGAACACGCTGCAGGTCCTCGAACAACTGGAGAGCTACGACACGCTGGAGACCGAGCACTTCATCATCCGCTACCGCGGTCCCAAGGATCATGTGTTGGCCCTGTTCATGGCCGATTTTCTGGAGGAGCAGTATCCGGCCTTGTGTGAACAGTTTGGGTTTGAAGTCCCTGGCAAGAGCCTGTTTCAAATCTTCAGCCGATCCGAGCGGACCAGTGGCCATGCGTGGTTCAGCGCGCGGATGATCGGCCTGCCCTACCTGGGCACCGTGGGGGCCTGTGCCGGCAAGATGGTCGCCATGGCCTCGCCCAATGAATCGAATTACAACTGGGCCCGGGTCGCCAAGCACGAGTTCGTGCATGTGATCAATTTACAGCAGACCGACTTTCACATGCCGCACTGGTATGCCGAAGGGCTGGCCGTGACCAACGAGGGCTATCCCCCGCCGCGGTCGTGGAACGATTTGGTGGCCGAAGCCGCCGAGCAAGACAATCTGTTCACGCTGGACGATATCAACTTGGGGTTCATTCGCCCCGACAGTGGCAACCGCTGGCAGTTGGCCTACGCCCAGAGCGTGCTGTACGTGGAGTTCATGGTCGAGCGGTTTGGCCGCGGTGCGATTGCGCAACTGCTGGAGGCCTACGCCGCCGGTCACGAGACGCCCCAGGCCATTCAACAGGCGTTTGATGTTACAGTCGAGGAGTTCGAGGCCGGCTACCAGGAGTACGTCGCCCGCTGGATCGAACGTCATCCGCCCCGCGCCGCGGCCCAGCAAGCCGAGGATCCCGCCCGCTTGCGGCAGGCCGCCACCGACAACCCACAAGACCCCGATGCCCAAGCCGCCTGGGCCCAGGTGCTGCTGATTCAGGAGGATCTGCCCGCCGCCCGACGGCATGCCCAGGCCGCCTTGGCCGAGCAGGAGCATCACCCCTTGGCCAGCTATGTGATGGCCCGGCTGGTGCTGACCATTGGCGATGTTGAACAAGCCGAGCGGTTGATTCGCGCCGCCCACAACACCGACCAGCCGCACCCCGAGGTGCTCAACCTGTTGGCCCTGCTGGAGACGCGGGCCAAGAAGTACGATCAGGCCGCCGAGCTGTATCGCTTGGGCCGCCAGCACTGGCCCCACGACACAAAGTGGCTGCAGGGCCTGGCCCGGGTGTATCTGCTGGCCCAGGACACCCAGCGACTGCCGGAGGTCCTGGAAGAACTGGCCAACCTGAATGCCGACGACTTTGCCGTGCGGAAGAAGCTGGCGGAACTCGCCCGCCAGCGAGAGGACCTGGACGAGACGATGCGGTGGTGCCGCGAGGCCATTTTTTGCAATTGCCTGGATGCCGAGGTCCACATCTGGTGGGCCGAGGCCGCGGCCGCCGCTGGCGACACCCCGCGGGTGATCCGGCAACGCGAGGCTCTGGCCCGACTCAATCCGACCAACACCGGGGCCTGGGTCGCCTGGGCCAAGGCGTTGTTGGACGCCGACCGCCGCGACGAAGCCCAATCGGTGCTGGAAACCCTGCTGCAAGCCCGACCCGATGCCCCCGAAGCCGAGGAACTGTGGAACCAGATCGTCAAGCCGGAAGCAAAGCGCCCGTCGCCGTGACGTTGGCCGATTTGCAGCAACTGATTCGTCGCACGTTTCACGCCAAGGATGCCGCGCGGGGTGTCGAGGGGACGTTCCTGTGGTTTGTCGAGGAGGTTGGCGAACTGGCCTCGGCGCTGCGTGGGGGCGACGATCCCGAGAATCTGCGGGCCGAATTTGCCGATGTGCTGGCCTGGTTGGCCTCGTTGGCCAATCTGGCCGGGGTCGATCTCTCGGCGGCCGTGGCCGAGAAATACGGTTTGGGCTGCCCCGAGTGTCGCCAGGTGGAGTGTACCTGCGACCCCGCGGCCAAACCCTGATTCGCCCGGCCACCCGCTAGCCGCTGGGACGCGAGTTCCGTATTCTCAACAGGAAGCCCCCGGGGTGTGGGGCGCGGGCCACCGTCGCGACGGGCCAAGCAACGGCGGCGGACCGGCCAAGCGTGTGTGGGCCCAAGGCGGCCCAACCGTTCAAGACGTGCAACCTGCGTGGTGAGTTCATGACCCCAAACGTGCGATTCTGGCGACCGCTGCTCTGGGCGTGGGCGGTCTGCCTGTGTTGGCTGGGCCTGACGGTCGGGGCCGCCGCACAATCGGCCACCGGCGATACACCGCGGTTTGGCAAAGACTTTGTCGTGGGCTTTCAAGACTTCTATCACTTGGGGCGGTGGATTCCCCTCGAACTGGAACTCATCGGCGGCCGGCAGCACGTCCAGGGGCAGGTGATCATCGAGTCGCCCGACGGCGAGAGCTATCCTACCCATTTGCTGGTTGATCGGCCCATCGACCTGCCGCCCGGAGCCAAACGCACGGTGCGGGCCTATGTGCTGTTGGGCAGCGCCGAGGAGGGACTGCGGGCGACCTTTCATTATCGAGCCCTGGAAGGCGGACCGCAGCGGAGCACCCACATGACCGCGCGGCCCCACGATAACGATTGGCCGCTGGTCCCGCCGCTCGATCCTCGGCAGCCGTTGACCTTGGTCGTGGGTCGGGGGTTGGGTTTCGCGCGGTCGGCCGAGGGCGAGGCGTGGGACCCCTACGCCGCCGATCCCCAGGAGGAATTGGACGTCACCGCCGTGCGTCCGCGGTGGCCCGATGGCCAAGAGCCCGCGGTCGTCGAGCCGCTGCCCATCGACGATTTGCCCGATCGATGGTTTGGCTACGATGCGGTGGACCTGCTGGTGCTGCCCGCCCAGGACGCCTTGAACTACGCCCAGCTCAGCGATGCCCAGCGCGACGCCATTCTGGAATGGGTCGCCCGGGGCGGCCGGGTGTTGATTGCTGGCGGCGGCACCGACCCGCGGCTATTGGAGCCCAACGGGCTGTTGGGCCAATTGCTGCCCGGCCGTTTCGATCGGCCCTTCAACTTGATCGAGGGTCGCGGCTTTGAGCAGTTTGTGCCGGGCGAGGGGCAATTGCCTCTGTCACGGGATGACCCAGCGGTGGTGGCGGTGCTCGACGACGTCCGCGGCGAGGTCGTTGCCCGCGATGGCAGCATCCCGTTGGTCATTCGCGGGCGTTATGGATTTGGCAGCGTGACCTACGTAGCCATCAATCTGAACGAGCCCGTTCTGGCGCGTTGGTCCGACCGCGATGCGTTCCTCCGCAAGCTGACGGGATGGCGGACCGAGACGGGCGGGGGTGGACAGAGGGGCATGCGCTACGGCTACCATGCCATCTCGGATATGACCAGCGATTTGATTGTCGGGCTGGAACGTTTCGAAGGCATTCCGGTCATTCCGTTCAGTCTGGTGGCGGTGCTGATTGGGGGTTACATCCTGTGGATCGGTCCGCTGGACTACTTCATCGTGCGGCATGTGTTCAAGCGCATGACGCTCACCTGGGTGACCTTTCCGCTGATCGTGGTCGTGGTGAGTTTCGGGTGTTACTGGTTGGCCGCCTACATTAAGGGCGACAAGGTCCGGATCAATCAGGCCTCGCTGCTGGATGTCGACCTCAGCAGCGGACGGGTGCGGGCCACGAGTTGGATCAATCTCTATTCACCCGATACCCGACGCTACAACCTGCGGGCCGAGCCGTCAGCCGCGCTGCCAGTTGCGCCACTGGCCGACGATGCCGTGCAGTTGGCGTGGTTGGGCCGTCCCGAGGCCTATGGCCTGGGCGGCATGGGCGGCTCGGGCACGTTGTTAAGTTTTGGTCGCAGTTATGAAATCGATCCCGAAAGCCCGACCCTGGCCCCAGTGCCGTTGCAGATCGCGTCGACGCGGCCGTTTTTAGCGCGGTGGGCCGGGCAGTTGGCCGACCCGCCGGCGACCTTGTTCGACGTGCGGCTCGAAACCGACCCGCGACCCGACGGCGTGGACCTGCTGCGTTTGGAGTTGACCAGCCAGTTGCCTGAATCCCTGACGGGTTGCGGTATCGCCTACCGGCATCATTACTTTCCGCTGCCCAACCTGGAGCCCGGCCAGCCGGTCCGCTTGGACCTCCGTGGCGAACGGCAGGAGCGGCTGTTCTCCGCACTGTCGGCCAAGGGAGCTGGCTCCGCGTCTTACGACGAATACCACCAGCATTATTCTCCGGGAAATGTGGGCATTGAAAGCGCGCTGGGGGCCATGATGTTTTTCCGTATGGCGGGGTCCGAGGACTTCACTGGCTTAAGTAACAATTTTCAATCGGCCATCGACCTCAGCGGTGTGCTTGAGGCCGGCCACGCGGTGCTGCTGGCCAAGATTGCCGAGCCGCCCACCCAACTCAACGACGAGGCTCGGCCCTTCGAGGCCGAACAGCGGCAAGTGACTTTCCTGCGAGTCGTGTTGCCGCTGACCACCGACGCCCCCTGACGACGTTTCCGTTTTTCCTCCTGAGCCCGCGACCATGATCGAGACCAACGATCTGACCAAAACCTACGGTACGCTTTACGCCTTGAAGGGGTTGACGCTCAATCTGGTCGAGGGCGATGTCTTCGGGTTTATCGGACCCAACGGCGCGGGCAAGACCACAACCATGCGGATTCTGGCCACCTTGCTGAATCCCACCTACGGCGAGGCCTCGGTCTGCGGCTACTCGATTTATCGTCACGCCAAGGATATTCGCCGCGTGATTGGCTACATGCCCGACTTCTTCGGCGTGTACGACGATATGAAAGTCATCGAATACCTCGAGTTCTTCGCCGCGAGCTATCGGATTCACGGGCGCCAGCGGCGGGTGATCTCCGAGCAAGTGCTGGAACTCGTGGGCTTGACTTACAAGCGCGACGCCCTGGTGACCAGCCTGTCACGCGGCATGACCCAACGCCTGGGCCTGGCGCGGGTGCTGTTGCACGATCCGCAGGTGCTGCTGCTCGACGAGCCCGCCAGCGGACTGGACCCACGGGCCCGGATCGAGATTCGTGAACTGCTGAAGGAACTGCGGCGGATGGGCAAAACCATCATGGTCAGCAGTCACATTCTGCCCGAACTGGCCGACATCTGTAACAAGGTGGGCATCATCGAAAAGGGCGAGTTGCTCGTCAACAGTTCGGTGGCCGATGTCATGAAGCAGGTGCGGATGCAAACCGTGCTGAATGTCGCCGTCGGCGGCGAACCCGACGACGCCGCCCGCCTGCTGGAGGCCCACGAACTGGTCGACACCGTCGTTGTCCAGCCCGAGCACATTCAGGTCACCCTCAAGCCAGATGTCGAGGACTACAGCGAGTTGGCCGTGGCCCTGGTGCAGGG
>JBJHDE010000147.1:0-5152 GCA_050486385.1 Planctomycetales bacterium
TGCCACGGAGGATGGTGAACCGTGGCCCGCAGGCCGTGCAGCTCGCCAAGGGATCTTGAAACCGCCGCCCGCCCGGCGTCTGCACCTCGGTCCAACACTCCGAGCACAACCGACGATCCCAAGGAACCGGAACGTCCCGCGATCCGCGACTCTGATTGCCTGCGATCGTAAACTGTTGATAGCCTTGCTCGGTGACCGCCTCATCGATCACGACCCGCCAACCGCCGGCATCGGGCAGCACCTCGTTCAACGACGCGCAAAAACGTGCGACATCACAGGCGGGGCCTTCAACCCAAACCTCGACACCTTGGGCGGTGTTCCGCACACACCCGAGGACGCCGCACCGCCGGGCGTGCCGCACAATCGCCGGACGCACACCCAGCCCCTGCACCCGACCTTGCAAGAGCAGGCGTCGGGCTTCGTGTTGCGTTGCCGGGCGTGTGGCCATGGCGGATCAACCGACCGGGGGTTCGAGGGCCGCTTGCTCCAGCATTTGGCTTCGCTGGGTGGTGAGAAACTCCAGCCAGGCCTCCAGCCCGTCGTCCGTCCAAGCGCTCAGCGGAAAGAACGTCATCTCGGGTTGCACCAGCCGGGCGTCCTCCATCGCCCGCTCGACCGAGAAGGGCACATAGGGCAGCAGGTCCAGCTTGCTGATGACCGTCACCTGACTGGTCCGGAACGCCTTGGGATACTTGCCGGGCTTGTCGTCGCCCTCGGTGGTGCTTAACACAATCACCCGCACGTGCTCGCCCAGTTCATGCGAGGCCGGGCAAATCAGATTGCCGACGTCTTCAATGAACAGAAAATCCAGCGGCCCGTCGCCCAACTCGGGGAGCTGCCGCTCGACGAGATGCAGTTCCAGGTGGCAGGCTCCGCCGGTGGTGATCTGCACGCTGGGGGCATAAGGGGCCAGCCGTTCGGCATCGCGGGTGGTTTCGACATCGCCCACCAATACGCCCACGCGATAGCAAGGCGCCAGCCGGGCGGTGGTCTTTTCCAACAGCAGCGTCTTGCCCGATCCCGGCGACGACAGCAGCCGCACGATGAAGGTCCCCCGGGCCGCCATCGTCTGTTGAAATCGCAGGGCCGCCGCCCGCCGCTCGGCCCGGACGTCGCGGCGGACGGGAATGGTTTGTTCGTTCATGGGAAGAGCTTCCTCCCGACTCCGGCACAACACCTGGGAGTCGTTTCGTGAATCATGTTCGATCGATCGTGAGTTTCAAAAAGTGGGTCGCGCAACTGATGCAGGGATCGTAATTGCGAATCAGGTGTTCACACTTGCGGGTGGCGGTCGCATCGTCGTCGGCCAACACAGTGGGCACAAACGCGCGGAGGTCGCTCTCGATCTGCCCCTGGTTCTGCGAGGTGGGCGGAATGATCGTGGCCTCGGCAATTAGACCGTCCTCGCCAATCCGATAGCGATGATACAGCAGACCGCGGGGGGCCTCGGTGGCATGGCAGCCTTCGCCCGCGGCGGGTTGATATTCAACGCGGCTGGCCGGCGGCAGCCGATCGTAGCCCCGCACCAGGGTCACGGCCTCTTCGAAGGCGACAATCAACTCAATCGCCCGGGCCACGATGCTGTGAAAATTGTTGTTGGATGGAAAGGCAATACCGCACCGCTCGGCCTCGCGACGGGCGATGGCAGGCAACTGGTCGAAGCACAGATTGATCCGCGCCAAGGGGCCGACCAGGTAAGTGGTCTCGTTGGGCAAACGCACGCTGTGCAGCGCGGTACTCTGCGGTTGGTGCTGCTCGCGGAAGTGCTGATGGTACTCGTTGATGGAAACATCCAGCCCCGCCGACGAGACGACCCGCCCCTGATTCATCGGGTACTCGTCCGAGTGCCGCAGGGCGACGCATTCGTAGTCGACATGCAGTTCCGGAAAGTCAAAACCCGCCACCGTGTGCAAGGTGTCGATGGCCGCTTGCAGGCCCCATTCCAAATCGGGCAGGAGCGCCGCCAGGTCGGCCGGTCGCGGCGCGCGGTAAAAGCCGCCCACGGCCACGTTGATGGGATGGATCGCCCGACCGCCCAAGACTTCGAGCAGGGCATTGCCGGTCTTTTTCATCCGCAGGCCCCGCTCGACCAGTTCGCGATGGTCCTGGGCCATGCTCAAGCCGCTTTCAAAACCCAAAAAGTCCGGCGCATGCAGCAGGTACACGTGCAGGGCGTGACTCTCGATCCACTCGCCGCAGTACAGCAAACGCCGCAGCCGATGAATCGGCTCGGGCAGTTCTAAACCCAAGGCGGCCTCGAGCGCGTGGCAGGCGCTCATCTGATAGGCCACCGGGCAGATGCCGCAGATGCGGGCCACGATGTCCGAGACTTCACGGATCTCGCGGCCTCGCAGAAAGCTCTCGAAGAAGCGGGGCGGCTCGTAGATGTTCAACTCGACGTGCTCGACGCGATCACCATCCAGCCGCACGTACAAGGCCCCCTCGCCCTCGACACGCGACAGGGCTTTGACTTCAAATGTTCGATTCGCGGGCATGCGACTCCCTCCTCAGCTTCCGACTCAGTCGTGCGGCAACACCTGATGATCCCTGCGCAAGACAGCCAACCAAATTCGTGGCACTGGCGGCTTGGCCACCAGTGCGTGGATCAGTCGGACTGCCCCGCCGTAGACGTCCAGCGAAAGCCCTCGAACAGCGCCGAAATGGCACCCAACGGCTGGCGTTATCAAACACTGGTGGCCTAGCCACCAGTGCCACAAATCATTCAATACGTTTTATGTTTGCAATCACTCATCCGTATCATCGGCCAGCGGGCGGCCTTCCAGGGTATCGCTGGCGTCGCGGAAATCGGGGGCGTAACCGTTGAAGTTCCTAACCAGCCGGACCAGGTGTCCCGTATCGGCCCCGTGGTCCTGGGCGTGCGTGGTCAGGCTCACCAGGTTGGATTGCTCCTTGGGACCGTAACAGCCGAAGCACTCGCGATCGAAGGCCGGGCAGATGGCCCCACAGCCGGCCTGCGTCACCGGCCCCAGGCAGGTGATGCCCCGGGCGACCGCTACGCAGACGGTTCCGCGACGCTTGCACTCGACGCATACGCTGTAGCTTGGCACCCGCGGCCGGGCCCCGCGGACCAGGGCGCTGATCAACTCGACCAGTTGTCGGGTGTTGATCGGGCAACCCCGCAGTTCAAAATCCACGCTCACGTGTTCCGCGATTGCCGTGCTGGTGGCCAGTGTGCTGATGTATTCGGGATGGGCGTAGACCTGTTGAATGAAGTCGTCGACGTTGGCCCAGTTCCTCAGGGCTTGAATGCCACCGGCGGTGGCACAGGCCCCGATGGTCACCAGGTATTTCGATTGGCGGCGGATCTCGCGGATGCGCTGGGCATCGTGCGGCGTCGTGATCGAGCCTTCCACCAGCGTCACGTCGTAAGGGCCGTCCAGCACCTGGGTGCGGGCCTCCAGAAAGTAGGCAATCTCCACGGCGTCGGCCACCGCCAACAGTTCGTCCTCGGCGTCCAGCAACGAAAGCTGACACCCGTCGCACGAGGCAAACTTGAACACGGCGAGTTTTGGCTTGCTCATTTGGACCTCCGTGAATCGCGCCACAATGGCGGCTCCGGTTTGTGTATTACAAGTCCTCGATGTGAAAGTAGGGCTCCATCGCGGCGTAGGGAAACACCGGCCCATCCTTGCACACAAACGTCGGGCCCAGTTGGCAGTGTCCGCACAAGCCCACGGCGCAGTTCATATTCCGCTCCATCGAAATGTGAATATGCTCGGGTCGAATCCGACGCGCCAGGGCCTCGAAGACCACGAACCGCATCATCACCTCAGGCCCGCAAGTCAACACCCGGGTGCGGGCGGCCTGCAACCGCAGCCGATAAAACAGCACCGGCACCACGCCAATCTGGCCCTGCCAGTCGCCATCGGCCAGGTCGACCGTCACGGTGACTTCCAATCCCCCGTCCCGCCAGGCTTCGTACTCGTCGGTGTAAAGCAGGTCGCCGGGCGTCCGCGCGCCATACAGCAGGTGGACCCGCCCGAAGTCCTGGCGATGTTCGAGAATGTGGTAGATCACCGGCCGCAGCGGGGCCAAGCCCACGCCGCCACAAGCCAGAATCACATCGCAGCCACGCAGCGCGGACATGGGCCACGACGAACCAAATGGCCCCCTCAGGCCAATCGTCTGGCCAACCCGTTTGCGAGCCAACGCCCGCGTCACATTGCCCGCCACCCGCACCGTATGGGCGATGGAGTCGCGGTCACTGGAACTGGAACTGATGGAGATGGCCGCTTCGCCGAACCCTGGCAGATACAACATATTGAACTGGCCGGGCTCGAAGGCAAACGCCGCCTGGGCCGCCGGGTCCACCAGTTGCAAATCGTAGGTCGCAATCCCAGACACCTCCTGCACGATCCGCTCGATCCGCGCGGCATGCGGGACCCAGAGGTTGCTGGCGGTCGGACCACTTGGGGCGAACGTGGCCATCGGGACAAACTCGTTCAGGGAATGTCAGTCACAACACACAAACCGGGTTATTTGGCACCACGAGCGGCAGGCAGGCCGCGAATCGCAGCGACCTCCTCGGTCAGATCGATGCCGACGGGACACCAGGTGATACATCGCCCGCAGCCCACACAGCCCGAGGTCCCAAACTGGTCGATCCAGGTGGCCAGCTTATGGGTCAGCCATTGCCGGTACCGCGAGGCAATGGATTTCCGCACCGTGCCGCTGTTCATGTAGGAATGCTCGGCCGTGAAACACGAGGCCCACTCCCGCTCGCGGTGAACGGTTTCACCGGTCAGGTCTGGGACTTCTTCCACTTGGCTGCAAAAGCAAGTCGGGCAGACCAACGTGCAATTCGAGCACGCCAGGCACCGCTGGGCCACCTCGTCCCATCGCGGGTGTTCGAGGTTGTCGAGCAGCAAATCGTGAATATCCGTAGTGTCCATGCTTCGCCCACGCGGGGCGTCGGCCGCATCGGCCGCGGGCGGCTGAACGTCCCGCTGGGCAAGTTGCTCGATCAGGTCGCGTGAGACGGCCTGGGCCCGTTCAATTTGTTCGGCGGTGCAAGGTCTCCAGTCCGCATCGGCCAAGGCCTCTGCGCCCCGCGATGTGCCGATGCGCACGACCCACTCATCGTCGAGTTCGGTGATCGCCAGGTCGAAGCCCTCACGAACCGCCGGGCCCG
>JBJHDE010000147.1:5162-10090 GCA_050486385.1 Planctomycetales bacterium
TGACGGCGACCAAACACAAGTCTTCGCGGCGACGCTTGTACCCGGGGTCGACGTAGGGGCCTTCCAAGAACACCCGGTCTTGAATGGCCAAGGCGTGCAGATCACAACTTCGAACACCGAACACGGCCACCGGTTGGGGCGTTTCTTGGGGCGGGTGGGCTTCCCAGGTCTCGCCCGATTGTTGCAGCGTGAGCACCCGCTCGCGGGGCGGAAACAGGTACGCCTTCAGCGAGTGCGGCCCCACGACATAGTCGAAGTACCCGGCATCGGCATCGGTCCGTAAGCGGTACAGACCGCCGTCCTGATCGTCGATCCAACCGCGGGGAATCTGGGCGACTTCGTGCAGCTCGTCGTAGACGATTGCCCCATCGGCCCGCTGGGGGCCAATCGTGCGGTAGCCCTCGCCGCGAAGATGATCGATCACGCATTGCAGCCCGGCGGGTTCGATAGCCACGAAGGCTCCCACGGGCAAACGGCTGGTGGTCATGGTGTGTCCCCGGGAAGCGCGGCGGCGGGCTCTGGTCCGTACACATCCAAAAGCTGGAGCCGCGCGGCGCTCAGTCGCTGGGCCAAAGCCGTCGCGGTACGCTGCATCCAGATGAAACCCAACCGTGGATCGTGTTCACACACCGCCAGCAATTGCGGTCCTTCAAACGCCACCAACCGCGTGGGCGTCAGACAGCGGGCCGTGGCCGTGAGTCGCGCGTTCTCCACCAGCGGCGACCATCCCAGCAGGTCGCCCGCTCCCACGGTCAGCACCCGTCGGCAACCGATGCCCGCGGTGCAGATCTCCAGCGAGACCGTGCCCTCGACCACCACAAAGACCTCGCTGGCCGGCGCTCCGTCGCGAAACAACGTCGCCCCCGCTTCGGCTTCGGTCCAGCGGGCGAGACTCTCCAACTGCTGGCGTTGGTCGTCGGAAAACCCTTCGAACCAGCTTACATCCTTGAGGCTGCCAGGCGTCGCGTTCATGAATCGGCCTCCAGGGTCACGCTGTCCAGCAGCAATTCCTCGCCAGCAATGGCTTTGATGTCACGGCTGGCACACCGCGGACACTCAAAACGAAACTTCACGATGGCAAACTCCCAACCACACCCGCCGCATCGCCCGCGAAGCGGACGTCGGCTGACTTCCAGCCTTGCGCCCCGGGCGGCGGAGTCCCCGACCTGGTCCTCGAAGGCCGTTTCCAACAGGTCCGCCTCGACGCCAGAAAACTCGCCGACAATCACCCGAACGCATCGCACTCGCCGGGCCTGATGCTGCTGCATGAGATCCTCGACCTGTCGGAGCAACGCCCGCACTAACGAAGCCTCGTGCATCGTCTCAAGGCTCACGACCGAGTCAAATCGCAGGCGTCGGCATCGCCGATGTCGCCCGAGTCGGCCTCGGCCAGCAAACGCGCGGCCAGGGGCTCCAGGGTTCGTTGGACTTCGGCCGACAGGGGTTGAAGGGGTTGGGCGGGGCGGCCCATTTGCACCCCATAGACAATCACCGTTGCTGGCAGTGTCCCCATGTGTTGGCCCAGATGCAAGACGTCCACCAAAGGCATGGCATGGGTCGAGGTGCCGCGATGCAACGCCGCGGGCAACGCCGGCCAGACACATCGCACCCAAGAGCCGGGGGGCTGATTGGCCTGGCAAGCGTCGACGATCCACAACCGCTGCATGCCTTCCAAGGCGTTCAGCAGCCGCAAGGGCTCGGCCACGGCCAAGGCCCGACCCGGCCGCCACCGTGGGGCCAAGAGTTCCACCAACCGCCAGCCCAGGCAATCGTCGCCGTGCGGGCTGCCCAATCCAATCACCAGATCGCTCGCCCGCGGGCTCATGCTGGGTTCTTCAACGTGTTTGTTGGGTTCATCGCCAGTGTGATGGGGCATTCAACCCCGGGGGCCGACTCGCATCGCGCGGACCAGCCACTTACAATGTCGGTCGCGACGCAAGAATCGCAACCCGCGCCGCCTGTGCGATTGGCCACGTTGAATCACTCGACCCACGACCTCGGGGGACCACCACTATGCTGAATGCCTGCATCTCCGTTGTGCTTGCGCTCTCGGCAATGACCGTAGGACGTGTGGCGATCGAGAGCCCCGATGACGCCCGGACCGCACATCTGTCGTGGCCCAAGCTGATTCGGACCGAGCAAGGAACGCTGATCGTGGCCTACTCGGCCGGAGTGGGTCACAACGTGGGTGGATCGGGCGTGGCGGTCAGCCGATCGCAGGACGATGGCGAAACCTTCACCTCGCCGAGTGTGCTCAAGTATTTTCCCGACGACGACGCGACCTATCGCGACTGCGGCAACGTGGCCCTGGGACAGGCCAGCGACGGGTCGATCGTGCTGCTGGCCATGGCCTATCGCGGCGACCAGGCCAACACGATTCTGGGTTGGCGAAGCACCGATGAGGGCCGCTCTTGGAAGCCGACCGATACCGCGAAGTTGGCCAACAACACCACGGGTTCGGTTGACGGATCGGTGTTGCTGGTGCCCGACTTGGGGCTAGTCGTGTTCGGTCACTATCGCGCGCCTAGCGAACCCGCGACCGGCCTGTGGATGGCGACCTCGCGGGATCATGGGCAAAGCTGGAGCGAGCCCCAGGCAATCACCAACACGGCCTACTACGAGCCAGCGTTCACCTACAGCCAAGGGCGGTTCGTGGGCCTGCTGCGGCTGCCGCCCGGCCAGGACCGTCGCTACGATCAGGCCGTGTCCGACGATCACGGCAAGACCTGGACGATCACGCCCTCGCCGCTGGCCATGCCTGAGGGCGAAGCGGGGCGGCTGCCCAGCCCCTTCATTACGGTTTCGCCCGACGATCCGAAGCGGCTGTACGCTTTGCAGAGCATCCGCGATCTGAAGGGCGAACTCCGCGGCCGCGTCGACCTGTGGTCGGCCGATGTGACCAAGTTGGATTGGACCCGCGAGCGGACCGTGCTGGAGATTCCGGCCAACGCCCGAGGTCTGGACGATTGGTCCTATCCCTGGATGGCCGCCCTCGACCCAGAGAAGTGGCTCTTGGTGTACTACGCCGGGGCCCGCCGCGGGGCCAATCGCATTTACGCCGACGTGCTGACGATCAAGAACGACTGAGCCCGCCGGTGCCTGAACAACTGTTTCACGAGAAACAATTGAGTTTGGGGCCCAGGCACGCGGCGAAGGAAAAACACGCAAGTGCTTTTCCGACAATACGTTATCGCGATTCGGTCCGAGTCGCCGCCTCGTCCGGCAGTCGCCAACCCCCTCAAGCGAAGAGCTCTTCGAGCGGTCCGGACTGGTCGAGATCGCGGAGCGAGGGATCGGGCAGGCCGAAGTGATCGACCGGCCGACCGGCGGCGTGCAACAACGTCGTGTAGAGGTTGGCGACGGTGCGATGGCCACGGTTGCCGTAGCGGGGATAGCCCAGGAAGCGGCCACCGGCCTGGAGCCGGCCTCCCAGATTGCCGAGCATGACGAACGGCCACTCCCAGCACCGCGAATGGTGCCCCTCGGCGGCATCGCTGAGGTACACGATCAGCGTGTTGTCCAGCATCGTGCCGTCGCCCTCGGGCACGCTTTGCAGCTTGCGGGCCAGTTTGGCGATTTGCTCGAAGTGGAAGCGACGGATCATCACCGCCAGCTCGTGCCAGGCCTTGCCTTCGAAACTGCCCCCGTGACCGATGCCGTGCTTGGCCAGCGAAATGCCCAGCCCGGTGAACCGCACGCTGAAATACGGATTGCCACAGCCCGAGGCAATCGTCAGCACGTTGGTCAGGCCGGCAATCAGGGCCGCCGCGCCGATGTCGAAATGGGCGTCCAGGCGGTCGGTCTCGATCTCGCTGGTGTACTTGTCGGTCGGGGCGGGGGCGTGTTGGCGGAGGGTGTGTTCGATCTCGTTGATGCGGCTCTGGCGATCGCGCATGCTCTCGAAACTCGCCAGGTAGGCTTCAAGCTGCTGGCGTTCGGGACCGGCAAGCTGGCTCTCGACCCGCTGAATGTCGCTGACCATAAAGTCCAGCAGGTTCTGCTTGGCGGACAGCGCCCGGCCCGCCTCGCCGCCGGCCACGCTGCCAAACAGGGTGTTGTAGGCCAGGTCGGGCCGACATTGGGTCGGCACCTTTTGCCCAGGCCCCAGGGCCGAAGTGTTGTAGATGATCGTGTGTTCGGGACGATCGCTGATGCCGAGCCCCACCTGGGGAAAGATCGCCGGCAGGGCCTCGGCCAAAGCCAGATCGATCGTCCGACCAGCCGGCCCGGCCTTGCTGGGATAGGCCCCCAGGGCGCCAAAATCGTTGGAATGCCCGCCGCCGCAGATCCGCCCCGACAACCCCTGGATGACCGTCAACCGATCCGCGAACTCCGCCACCGGCTCCAGGGCCGTGGGAAGCGTGTCGGCCGTGATCGGGCGATCCTCCAGCGTGTCCAGGTCATTGCGACTCTGGGCATTCTTCTTGCGAGGGATATCGGTCGGCTGTACCTGTTCGGGGTTGAGTCCGTTGCCCTCAAGCACAAACACAAACCGCAAGGGTCGCACCGGGCGGCCGACGGCCTCGGCCCGCAGCTTCTCGGCAATTGGGCCCAGCAGCATGCCGCCCGCGGTCAACGAAGCCCCGGCCAACAGATGACGACGCGAAACGGCCATGGCCCTAACTCCCCCAGATGTGACGATCGCCCCTTCTCAAGTTGGCCGCCAATACACCGGCGTTACGCGCGGCCGAGGTTTTTCTCTGCGGAGGGGTCAGTCGGGGCCCTACGGATAGTCCTCGCCATTCAGACTGCGGACCACGGATTCGAGCCACTTCTCCAGCTCGGCGGCCATGGCTTGGACACGCTCGGGCTGTTCGCTGGCCAGATCGTTCTGCTCGGCGGGATCTTCGCCCAAGTGATACAGCCGATAGCCCCGGGCCTGGCCGCGGTTGTTCGCCATCCGCCACAGTTTCCAGTCGCCGTCGATC
>JBJHDE010000148.1:0-10055 GCA_050486385.1 Planctomycetales bacterium
CTGCTGGACCCCGGCCAGCGGTCGCACGGCATGGACGAGCTGTCGCATCGCTACCTGAGTCATCCGACGCTGAAACTCAGCGTACTCATTGGCACGGGAAAAAGCCAGATAAGCACCGCCGATGTGCCTATTGAAAAGATGGCCTGGTACGCGGCCGAGGACGCCGACGTCACCCTGCGGCTGCGGGGCCGGCTCGAACCTTTGCTGGCCGAGCGGGAACTCGACAGGTTGTATACCCAGCTAGAAGTGCCGTTGATTCAGGTGCTGGCCGAGATGGAATTCCACGGCGTGGCCATCGATTGCGAACGCCTGGGCCGGCTGAGTGAAGAATACGGGCAAGTCATGCAGCGGCTGGAACAGGAGATCTACGAGGTCGCCGGCCACGAGTTCAATATCAACTCGCCCAAGCAACTGGGCGTGGTCCTGTTTGAAGAACTCAACCTGCCCGTCCGCAAGAAGGTCACCACCGGGGCCAGCACCGATGCCGATGTGCTAGCCGAATTGGCCACCATGCATCCTCTGCCGGCCAAAATCATGGAGTACCGGCAGTACAGCAAGCTCAAGGGCACCTACATCGATGCCCTGCCCAGCATGGTCTCGCCCAAGACCGGGCGGGTGCATGCCTCGTTCAATCAACACGTCACGGCCACCGGCCGGCTGAGTTCCAGCGATCCCAATCTGCAAAACATTCCCATCCGCACCGACCTGGGACGCGAGATCCGCGGGGCCTTTCGTGCCGGAGTCGCCGGCTGGCAGTTGCTGACGGCCGACTATTCGCAAATCGAGTTGCGGGTGTTGGCCCACTACACCCAGGACGAGGCCCTGCTGGCGGCCTTCGCCGAAGACCAGGACATCCATGCTTTGGTGGCCAGCCAGGTGTATGGCGTGCCCCTGGAGGAGGTCACCAAGGACATGCGACGGTCGGCCAAGACCGTGAACTTTGGCATCGTTTACGGCCAAAGCCCGTTTGGCCTGGCCCGCCGGTTGGGCATCAGTCAGGCCGAGGCCGAAGAGTTTATCGCCTCGTACTTTGCCCGCTATCCGCGGGTCGAAGAGTTTCTGGCCGCCACCCTGACCGAGGCCCGCGAGCATCGCTACGTCAAAACGATTCTCGGCCGGCGGCGGCCGATTAGCGGCATCCGCGAAACCAGTGGCCGGCAACGCAACCTGGCCGAGCGGACGGCCATCAATACCGTGATCCAAGGCTCGGCGGCCGATCTGATTAAACTCGCCATGCTCAAGGTCCACGAGCGGCTGCGGACCGAGCGGCTGGAGAGTCGCTTGATCTTGCAGATCCACGACGAACTCGTGTTCGAAGCCCCCCAGGGCGAACTCGATCGCTTGACGCGCCTGGTGGTCGAGTCCATGAGCGGAGTGCTCGACCTGTCGGTGCCCCTCAAGGTCGACGTGGAAGTCGGCCCCAATTGGTTAGACACCCAACCCGTCTCCTGAGCGGCGAGCATCCTGGCTGATGGTCCGTCCTTGCGCGGACCGACGCCGACCGAGCGTCTTGAGCCGTGCGCCCTCTCGCGCCATGCTACTGGCACAGATTGACGTTGCAGTGGTGGAGCGAAGCGACTGACACGGATCGAAAACCGGCCGGGGGATTCGCGCCGGCGAGAAGCCCAGAGGGCCTGTGTCACGGTCGCAGGGAAAAATCCTTAGCGGGTCAAACTTCTCTGCGAGCGGCGGTCGTTCCCGGCACCCTGACCCGACCCGGCGGCTCCACGATGCGCGCCCATTTTTCCGAATTTCAGCCCCGGAGTGTTGTGATGCGTCGAGTGAACTTCCAAGTGGTTTCCACCCTGTGCCGTGCGGCATGGGTCGTGGCGTGCGTCTGGCTTCTGGTGGGGGCAACGGTCAGCCAGGCGGCGGACGAGCAGCCAGCGGCTCCCCGGCCAAACATCATCTTTATTATGGCCGATGATCTGGGCTATGGCGACCTGGGCTCGTTCGGCCAGACGGTTATTCAGACCCCGCACCTCGACGCATTGGCCAGCCAGGGACTGCGGCTGACGGACTTCTACGCCGGAGCCACCGTCTGCCGGCCTTCGCGATTGACCCTCTGGACCGGGCAACACACCGGCCACACCGCGATTGATTCCAACCGCCCGCACGTTTTTGGCCCCAAAGACGTGACCGTGGCCAAGCTGCTGAAGCAGGCCGGCTACACGACCGGCGGCGTGGGCAAGTGGGCCATGGGCGGCCCCGACACCACGGGCCATCCTAACCTGCAGGGCTTCGATTTTTGGATGGGCTTTCTCGATCAAAGCGAGGCCCACAACTACTACCCCACCCACCTGTATCGCAACGCCGAGAAAGTCCCACTGGCCGGCAATGTGCTGCTGGATCACCCCGACGCCCGCGGCCGTGTGGCCAAGGAGCGGGTCACCTACGCCCACGACGTGATGACGGCCGAGGCCTTCGACTTCATTCGCCGCCATGCCGAAGAGCCCTTCCTGCTGCACATCCACTGGACCATCCCCCACGCCAACAACGAGGGCGGCCGGGTGACCGGCGATGGCATGGAAGTGCCAGATTACGGGCCCTACGCCGATCGGGATTGGCCGGCACCCAAGAAGGGCTACGCCGCGATGGTCACCCGCATGGATGCCGATGTGGGCCGGTTGGTGGCCTTGCTGAAGGAATTTGAGATCGAGAACAACACGCTGATCATTTTCACCAGCGACAACGGCCCCCATGCCGAGGGCGGCTACCGGCCCGAATACTTTCAGTCGGCCGGCCCCCTGCGAGGCAAGAAACGCGATCTTTATGAAGGCGGCATCCGCGTGCCCACCATCGCCTGGTGGCCCGGCGTCATCGAGCCCGGGCGGGTCAGCGACGAGCCGCTGGCATTCTGGGATTTTCTGCCAACGGCCTGCGAATTGGCCGGGGCCCGGGTGCCCGATGGAGTGGATGGCATCTCATTTGCTCCACTGTTGTCCGGGGGCGATAACCCCTCACACGAGTATCTCTACTGGCAGTACGAAGGCAAGCGGGCCCTCCGGCAGGGCCCCTGGAAGGCGGTGCGACCCGGGGCCAACCGGCCGATCGAGCTGTACAACCTGGACGACGACCTGGGCGAGACCCAGGATCTGGCCGACCAACACCCCGAGCGGGTCCAGCGGTTCAAGGAACTCATGGAGCAAGCCTCCAGCAACTGAAAATCCACAACAAGCTTTAGGGTGATCCCTCAAGCGCATGATAGAGGGCCTGGGGGGTGTTCCAGCAATTGCAGGGGATCTCGGGTCACACCTCTAATTAGTGGCTGGGTGTCCCCGCACCTGATGTGTAAACTGAAAAGCGTCGGCCTCTGGCCCGACAAACACTCTTGGCTCTGGAGTGCCGCGTGAACACGGGCCCCCATACGAATGATCGACTCGACAGTCCGGCGACGGGCCCGTTGGCGAAAGCCACCACGGGCATTGCCGGGCTCGATTTGATTACGTTTGGTGGCCTGCCCCGCGGTCGCAACACGTTGCTTGTTGGCGGGCCAGGCGTGGGTAAAACCGTGTTGGCCCTGCAAACGCTGATTGAAGCCGCCCAGCGGGGTGAACCCGGACTGTTTGTCTCATTCGAGGAGTCTCGCGAGCGGCTGATTGCCAACATGCAGGGCTTCGATTGGCCCCTGACTGAACTGCTGGACAGCCAGCGGCTGGCGATCTTGGATGTCCGCCTGCCGCCTGATGTGGTGGCCAGCGGCGCCTTTGACCTGTCGGCCTTGTTGCAACTGATTGATGTCGAGTGCGAGCGACTCGGCAGCCAGCGGATTGTGTTGGATGCCCTGGACGCCTTGCTCGAATTGTTGCAGGACGCACGCGACAAACGCCAGGAGTTGCTGCGGCTGCACGACTGGCTCATGCAGCGGGGGCTGACCAGCATCCTGACCACCAAGGCCGATCTCGGCGGCGGTGAGGGCGATCCGGTGTTTCACATGTTGCAATACCTGGTCGACTGTGTGATTCGCCTGGATCGCAGCCTGGAGGACAGCATCTCGTTGCGGTCGTTGCGGATTGAAAAATATCGGGGCAGCGCGTTCTGGGAGAACGAGTTTCCGATCACGATCACCTCGTCGGGCCTCACGGTTTCGGCCGTCGGCCTGGGCGAGTTGGACTATCCGGCCAGTCGCGAGCGGGTGTCGCTGGGGCTGGCCTCGCTAGACCAGATGCTCGGCGGCGGGGTGTTTCGTGGATCCGGCACGTTGGTGTCCGGCAAGCCGGGTACGGCCAAGACCACCATCGCCGGATTGTTCGCCCTGGCGGCACTGAACCGTGGCGAACGGGCCATGTATGTTTCGTTTGACGAAGCCGCCTCGGAGATTGTGCGGAACCTGGCGAGCGTGAACATTCAACTGGGCCGGTATCACGAACAAGGCCAGTTGGTGTTTCTGTCGATTCAGAGCGCTGGTCGCAGTTCGGAACTGCATTTGCACGCCATTTACGATGCGATGCAGAAAGTCAAGCCCCAGGTGCTGGTGATTGATCCCTTGTCGGCGGTGTTGAAATCCAGCGGTTCGCGAGAATCCTCCAGCGTGGCGGCCCGTATCCTGCGTTCGGCCAAGGCCGATGGTGTGACGTTCTTGTGTACGTCGCTCAACAGTCCCTTGGAAACCGATCAGGAGTCGACGGCCACCGAGGTCTCGACCATTGCCGACACTTGGATTCACTTGGACTACCGCCCGCTGGGCGGTGAAAGAAACCGGACGCTGACCATTATTAAAAGTCGCGGAACCGGCCACTCGAACCAGGTGCGTGAACTGCTGCTCAGCAATGACGGGCTGACTCTGGCTGAGGTTTATGCCGCCGGGGGCGAGGTCCTGTTGGGCACCGCCCGCTGGGAACGCGAGGAGGCGGAGCGCGAAAAGTACGAATCGACCCGGTCGGCCCTGGAGCGGCTCGAACGGGAGTTTTCGGTCAGTGAATCTGAATTGGAAGCGAAAATTGGGTTGTTGCAAATTGAACTGGAGCGGAAGCGGGCGGAACTGTCGCATCAGATTGACGAGTATCGGATGCGGCTCTCGCGAGCCAACCAGGTCTCCGAGCATGTGCGGCAGTTGCGATCACCTTCGGATCGTGAAGCACCCTGAATCCGGCAGGCCGCACCCAGGGCTGGCGGAGCTTGACGGATGCCCCCGACCAGGATTGGGCCGTTGGGTACACGAAAAACCGTGCGAGTCGCCAAGTCCGCCTTCCGTTTTCGAGAACGTGCGTCTCCGTCGATTTTTTGGAATCAAATCAAGGCGATCGGCGTGACGGGTTCATCCAGCGGGCATTATCAGTTGCGGCTGTACGTGGCGGGTGAGTCCCTGCTGTCGCGTCGCGCCCTGAGCAATCTCCGCGCGATTTGTGAACGGTACCTGGCAAACCGCTACACCCTGGATGTCGTGGACATTCTGGTGCATCGTGACCGGCCCTTGAAGGATGGCGTATTCGTAACGCCGACCCTGCGAAAACTGTCTCCCAAACCTTTGGCCCAGGCGGTGGGCGACTTGAGTGATCGCGCCGCTGTTTTGGCCCTGTTGGACATCGACCCCCACGACCAGACCCAGGGGCCGACACTGCGAGAATGATCCGCCGGCTCGCCCGCGGGTAAAAGGATCGTCGGCAGACGATGGCTCTCGGCAAAAGCTTGCGAGCGCTGCGGGTGCGGCCGGTGGCTTGCCTACCAGGACCAGGAAAATTGTTCGAAGTGTGGCGCGACAGTCCGAGAGAAGTCTGTCAGTGGAGCGCTGGCACCGAGTGGGACTGGCTCGATGACTGAGCCGCTTCCAGGCACGCGGGCGGCAATCCCTCACCGGGCCGCTTACCCTTGTTCCCCCAGCGTCGCGGACAAACCTCCGAGGCAGCCATGGCTATCTCAGTGAATTCGGAACTGTTGGGCATCGCGCTCCAGTCGGCGTGTGAAGAGCCCATTTCTAATGGAATGAACGTGAGTCCAACCGTGTTGTTTGTGCAAGACGAATCCGCGATCCTGACCTCCATCGCCGAGGCGATCCGTGGCCAATCGGCCACCAGGCGGATTGACCTGGCCGAGTCGCCGCACGACGTGCGCGTGCGAACCGACCAGGCCGGCTATACGTTGGTGGTGGTCTCGGATCCCCTGTCCTGGAGTCCCGTTGAAGAGGTCATCGCCTTGGCCCGCGCCTCGTGGCCGGCCTGTGGCGTGGTGGTCGTCGGACCCAAGAGCGACCATCGTCGGGCGGTCACGGCTCTGCGGGCCGGGGCCATCGACTACCTGGCCCTGGATACCGATCCCGTCGCCGAACGCATCGCCGAACTCGACCGCACCGGCCACGGCCACCGCGCGCCCGGGTTGAACCGCGACGATTACTTGCGGGTCATCGAGGCCGCCATGCACGAGGCCCAGGATTCGATTCTTGTGACTCGGGCCAATCTGGAGGCTCCCGGCCCCGAGATCGTGTACGTCAACCCGGCGTTTACGCGACTGACCGGCTACACCGCCGAGGAGGTCCTTGGGCAATCGCCACGCATTCTGCAAGGCCCGCTGACCGATCGTGCGGTGCTGGATCGCCTGCGGAATGACCTGACGCACGGCGCCTCGTTTTCCGGCGAGACCTTCAACTACCGCAAGGACGGTACGCCTTTTCGCATGGAGTGGCGGATCACGCCCATCCGCGACGCCGCAGGCACGATCACGCACTTTGTCAGCGTGCAGCGTGACGCGACCGAGCGGTGGACCCAACAGAACCAGCTTGCATCGCGGGGCCGGCAGCATGCGGCCCTGGCCGAATTGGCCCTCAAAGCCCTGTTGAGCCAACGAGAGAACGACGATGCCCTACCGTCGAATGTGCTGCAGAGCGTCGCCGAGGCGCTGCAGGTCGACTGTGTGGAATTGTTAGCGCACGACTACCAAGCGGGCGGCTGGCGGTTCGAGGCCGGTTATGGCTGGTCGGACCCACCGGCTCAGCGCCAGCCAATTGCTTCGGGCCAAGACGGGCTGGCGGCCTACACGCTGGCGCAAGCAGACTCGATTGTTGTGAACGATTTTGACGCTGACGACCGCTTCTCGACCCCCACGGCACTGAGGCAACAGGGCTTGGTGAGCGGCATGACCGCCCTGGTGCTGGGACTCGAGCACCCCTACGGCGTGCTGGGTGTTTACACGACCAGGCCGCGCGAATTCGATGCCGCCGATCTCGAGTTTCTTCAAGGGGCCGCCAACATCCTGGGCATTGGCATCGCCCGCAACCATGCCGACCGCGAGTTGGCTCAGCAGCGGTTGCTGCTGGAGACGATTCTCTCGCAGGCCGGCGATGGCATCGTGGTGTTTGCCGCTGATGGTTCCGTACTGTTTGCCAATCACGCAATCCGCCACGGTGCGCTCGTTCCCGATGAGTTGCCCTTGAGCGAGATCCGCGCCGACGAGTGGGTTCGCTGCTACGACGAGGACGGGCAGTTCTTGCCGATGCACGAGTGGCCAGCCTTTCGCGCGATGCAGGGCGAGCCCCAACTCGGTCAGCGCCTGATCATGGAACGGCTCGACGGCTCCCGGGTTCACATGATCCTTTCGGCGATGCCACTGTTCGGTTCCGAAGGCGAGGTCTGGGGCTCGGTCGTCACCCTGAGCGATGTGAGCCGACTCAGGGAACTGGAAGAAGAACTGCGTCAGGCGCAACGACTCGAGTCGATTGGGCGGTTGGCCGGCGGCGTGGCGCATGACTTCAACAATTTGCTCACGGGCATTCAAGGCTTCACGGCCTTACTATCCCGTGGCGAAGCCGATCCCAAACGTCAGGAAGACTTCCGCGAGGTCCTGCATCTGTGCGAGCGGGCGGCGACCCTCACCCGGCAGCTTCTGGCTTTCAGTCGCAAGCAGCGGCTCGCACCCAAGGTGTTGGATGTGAACGAGTCGATTCAATCGACCATCCGGCTGTTGCAGCGGATTCTGGGTGAGGACATCCAGCTCGAGTTGGAACTCGCCGCCCGCGAGGGTCAGATTCGGGCCGACCCCAGCCAGTTGGACAGCCTCCTGCTCAATCTGGCCGTGAACGCTCGGGATGCCATGCCTCAGGGAGGGGTGCTGCGGCTGTCGACCAGTGACCGCGACTGGGCCGATCCGCCCAGTGGCATGGCGCCGGGCCGCTACGTGCGGATCAGCGTCAGCGATACGGGCTGCGGTATGGATCACGCCACGTTGGAGCGGGTGTTTGAACCGTTCTTCACCACCAAGGAGGTTGGCCGCGGCACGGGCCTGGGCCTGGCCATGGTGTACGGCGTCGTCAAGCAGCATGGTGGAGAGATTTCCGTTGAAAGCACGCCCGGCGTGGGCACGGTGTTTCACATGCACTGGCCCTGCCAAGTAAGCCAGCCCTCCGCGCCGGCCACGCTGGCCAGCCCCCAGCCCGCGCCCGAGGGCCCGCGGCTGACGATTGCCTTGGTCGAGGACAACGAGGCGGTGCGGGCGGTGACCGAGCGGATGCTTGCCGACAGTGGTTTCCGGGTGCTGGTGGCCAGCGGCCCGCGGGAGGCGCGGCAGTTGTTTGCCGAACAGGGCGACCAGGTGGACCTGCTGATCAGCGACGTCGTCATGCCGGGCGAGACCGGCGAGGTGCTGTACCGCGACCTTCGCCAGCAGTTTCCTCACCTCAAGGTGCTGTTCATCTCGGGCTACTGCGAGCAGCACGCCTCGCTGAATAGTCCTCTGATCCGCGAGGCCTCGTTCCTGGCCAAGCCCTTTCAGCCTGATCAACTTCTGCAAGCCATCAGCCGCGTCCTTGAGGGTACGCAGGCCGATTGACGGTGGGGCCGGGCGGGCCACTCTTGCAATCGCCGGCAAGGGCCGGTGAAATCGGGGGCTCGTCGACACCCCCGATCCCTACGCCTTGCGAGAGTTGCTGGACATGGGCATTGCCACCCGACTCAAAAATCGTTCGCTGGCCACGCTGGGGCTGGTGATCCTGGTCTGGGGGCTGGCCCTGCCACTGGTGGCTGCCGAACGGCCCAACATCATTCTCATCATGGCCGACGATATCGGCTACGAGTGTTTCGGTTGCTACGGCAGCCAGCAGTATCGTACGCCGCATATCGATCGGCTGGCTCGGCAGGGCGCACGGTTTACGCATTGCTACTCGCAGCCGTTGTGTACGCCCAGCCGCGTCAAGCTGATGACGGGGCTGTCCAACGCCCGCAACTACTCGGCCTTTTCCATTTTGAATCGGGATCAGCGGACCGTGGGGCATGTGCTGGGCGAGGCGGGTTATCGCACTGCGGTGGTGGGCAAATGGCAGTTGTATGGCTCGACCCAGTATCCGCCCCGTTTCCGGGGTCGAGGCACGCTGCCGGATCAGGCGGGCTTTGACCAATGGTGCCTGTGGCAGGTGGATCGGCTGGGCCAGCGCTACGACGGGCCGTTGCTCACCATCGATGGCCAGCACCAGCAGTTTCCGCGGGATCGCTATGGGCCCGATGTCGTGGTCGACTACGCGGTCGAGTTTATGGAGCAGCATCGGGATCAGCCCTTCTTTCTGTACTATCCCATGATCCTGGTTCACGATCCGTTCGTTCCCACGCCCGACAGCGCCAACCCGACCAGTCGCGACGAGCAGCGGAACTTCGAGGACATGGTGGCCTACATGGACAAGCTGGTCGGCCGGCTTGTCGCCAAGGTCGACGAGTTGGGCCTGAGCGAGCGGACGCTGATTCTGTTTACCGGCGACAACGGCACGCATCAGAAGATCCGTTCGCGGCTGGGTGATCGCGTCATCCAGGGGGGCAAGGCCCTGCCGACCGATGCGGGCACCCGTGTGCCGTTGGTGGGTTACTGGCCCGGGACGATTCCCGCGGGAACCGTTTGCGAAGACCTGGTCGATTTCTCGGACTTTCTGCCCACATTGCGGGAAGCCAGCGGTGTGGCCATGGCCCACGAAGGCGACGGGCAGAGCTTTCTTCCCCAGCTTCGCGGCCAGCCGGGCACGCCATACCTGCGCGCATGCGCGCCCAGCTTGATTTTCACGCCATCCGCGAGATCTTCAGCCGTTTCCACCCGGCCAATCCCGAACCCAACGGGCAGCTGGAGCATCTCAACGCCAACACCCA
>JBJHDE010000149.1:0-10035 GCA_050486385.1 Planctomycetales bacterium
CATCACGGCTCATCGAAATTGTCTCCATGGCATCCTCCTATTGGAGGATGCCACGGGACATTTCTATTGGTCGCTTAAGGGGACATTTCTAATGGCGCGTTACAGGAGGGTGAGAAAAAGCCCAGGAGAATCGTCGAGCACGCGAACAAGACAGCTCACCAGTCGCACGGCAGGGGGGGGCAGCCGAAGTCCCTGAGCCAAGCGCATCAGGCCCGGGCGGCCCATTGCTGCTTCATAAAGGCCAGGGCGTCGCGGGAAAGTTGCTCCTCGCTTTCGAACATCCGCCGCCAGATCTTGGTCGCGGCGGCCAGCTCGGGCAGGGCCAGGCCAAAGGCCTCGACCATCAGCCAGCCGTCGTAATTGATGGCCTTGAGGGTGTCGAACGTGGCATCCCAGGACACATTGCCCACGCCCGGGGTGCTGCGGTCGTTTTCGGAGATATGCACATGGGCCAGATAGGGGGCTGCGGTGCGGATGGCCTGGGCGAAGTCCTTCTCTTCGATGTTCGCGTGGAAGGTATCGAACATCGTTTTGCAGCGGGGGTGATTGACCATTTCCAGCAGCTTGACGGCCTCGGCGGCGCTGTTGATCAAGTAGCACTCAAAACGGTTGAGGTACTCGACGCCCAGGGTCAGACCGGCCTCGTCGGCGGCCTCGGCCATGTCGGCCAGTCCCTCGGCCGCCCAGTTGAGTTCGTCTTCGGTCGGGCCGCGGCCAGCGAATTCGCCCAGGGCCGAGTGATAGGGACCACACAGCACGGTGCCCCCCAGAGCCTGACAGCACTCGACCCCCCGACGATTGGCCCGGTGGCCGGTCTGGCGGATGCTGCGATCGGGGCTGATGGGGTTATCGGCCGCGGTTCGGACCGTGACGGCGGTGCGCTCCAGGCCCAGGTCGTCCAATTGCTTGCCAAGTCGGGCAAACTTCTTGGGATCGTCCGAGAAGATGGGGACCTCGACGCCGTCGTAGCCCATCTCCTTGAGCTTCTCTAAGACCGGCAGGTGCTCGTCGGAGATTTCGGCGGTCCACAGCAGCAGGTTCATTCCAAACTTCATCGCGGGGCTTCCTTCTCGGGGGCAGCGGCAGGGGGCGATTCACCGAGGCGGCAGTATACTCACCGCGTCGGTGGTCCGGGAGCGGGACACGCGCGGCAACCCGCCGGAGTCCAGCCGCGGCCGAGGATGCTGCGACGAAACGTCACCTAAGATTTCCACCGCGCCGGACATTCTTCCGAGTACACCGGAACAATCCTCACCCGAGGGCGACCGGCTTGATCCGCGACAGGCGGTTCGGCGGGTTGCGTGACGTGCCCAGACGAGCCAAGATATCAACGAAGGTTGATTGGTCCACCCAAGACGCGCCCAAAACCCCCAACCCGAGGGAAACCCTATGACTCGTTGTCTTCTCATGATGGCCGTGGCCGCCTGCTTGCTGACGGGCGACCGCCTGGCAGCCCAAGAGTGGGGCAGCCTTAAGGGGCAATTCGTGTTTGATGGCACGCCGCCCGAACGTGCGATGATCGACCCCACCGCCGACCGCCAGGTGTGTGGCCAGTGCATGCTCAAGGCCGAAGAGCTGGTCGTGGATGCCGAGAGCAAGGGCATCGCCAACGTGGTGATCTATCTTCGCAGTCGGCGGGTCGACGCCAATCCCGAGGTCGTGAAGGCCCTGCCCGAGTTTGTCGAACTGGACAACAACTGCTGTGCCTTCAAGCCCCGGGTGGTGGCCCTGACCTTGGATCAATCGCTGCGGGTGCTCAACAGCGACCCGGTGGGTCACAACGCCGCGTGCGCTCCGTTGGGCGATACGCCGTTCAACCCGATTATCGCTCCCAAGGCTAAGTACGATCACAAGTTCCAGCGAGCCCAGCGGGTGCCGCAGCCGGTGTCGTGCAGCATTCACCCGTGGATGAAGGCCTGGGTGCTGCCCTTGGAGACCCCCTACTTTGCTGTGACTGACAAGGACGGCAAGTTCTCGATCGAGGGTCTGCCAGCCGGGACCGAATTGGAGTTCCAGGTCTGGCAAGAGAAGGCCGGCTACCTGGAGGCCAAGAGCGATTGGCGTCGTGGTCAGTTCAGCGTGACCGTCCCGGCGGGCGATACGCTCGACCTGGGCACCATCGCCGTGCCGGCCGCCACATTCGACAAGTGAGCGAGGCGTTTCTTTGTGGGGAAGGGCGACCCAAGTGGCAGGTCCGCTTGGGTCGCCCGACCGCAACGTGGTGCCGCGGCGGAGAGGAGGCCTCTCGGTGGCGCAACATCCCATGACGGCGGAGCGTGGGTTCCCGCCTCAAACTGCTCGGAGAGTGTGCGGACGATGAAGCCTTCCTGGCGAAGGGCCCGGTGGTGTGGGCCCCAGAGTATGGTGCGGATGTTGGTAGGGATGGTGTTAGGAATGGCAGCCAGTCTCGGCTTGGCAGGCTGCCAACAACAAGCAGCCCCAGAACCCCCGCCCAGCGGATCGGGTCCCGAGACCTTCCGCGTTGAGCCCGATTGAGCGTATCCCCCCGACGATTCAGGCGTTGCGACAGTTCGCCGCAACTTGCAACTGGCCGGGACGTGGCATCACTATACTAGGTTCGTTGCGGGTCTGGGCCCTTGGCCTGGAAGCTCCGAAGGCCCGCGTTCCCTCTGCAAGGTGTGGCACGATGGACTGGCGCGCGGCGAGTGCGTTTCTGGGGGTAGTGGTCAGCCTGGGGCTGGCGGGCTGCCAGAAGACCGACCCGCCCTTGTTCCGGCTGAATTTCGAAGGCCGCGAGCGAAGCAGCCTCTCGTGGGAACAGCAGCAAAGCCTGGTCGACGCCTTGGATGGCCTGTTCGGCCAGCCCGAGCGGCCCTACGTGCATGAGAACAGCGAACTCGACATGGGCCTGGTCGCCAAGGCCAGTGGGCCAACCGGGCAGAAGCGGGATGTCCTGCTGACCGAGGACCAGAAGGTTTACGTCGGCAAGCGGCAAGCGGACCGCGGCACGAGCGACAAGGTGGTGCTTGACGACTTCGAACTGGGCGAGGTCGAACTGCCCGCCGACCAGATTGTCGGCGAGTACACCCAAGAGGGCCTGTATCGCCAACACTGCGCCCACTGTCACGGGGTGACCGGCGACGGCCTGGGGCCGACCGCGGCCTTTTTGAATCCCTACCCGCGGGACTTTCGCCCCGGGATCTACAAATTCCTGTCCACCGACCCCAGCAATCGCACCAGCAAGCCCAGCCGGCACGACCTCGAGACGATTCTCAAGCGGGGCATTCCGGGCACGTCGATGCCATCGTTCGCCTTGCTGCCGCAAGAGCAGATTGACGCACTGGTCGAGTACGTGCGGTACCTGTCGATGCGGGGCGAGGCCGAGACGCTGATTCGCGAAGGTTATGTGCTTCCCGAAGAAGAACTCACCTGGGACGACGTGACCGACTACGAGTTGCCCGATGTCGCCCGCAGTTGGTCGGACGCCGCCGAGGGTGACGCGGCCCTGGAGATTCCGCCGCGGCCCGACGACATCACGCACGAAGAAAGCCTGGCGCTGGGGCGCGAGTTGTATCTGCACAATCGCACGGCCCAGTGTGCCAATTGCCACGGGGCTCATGGCCTGGGCGACGGCTTGCTGGAACCGCTGTACGACGAATGGAACAAGATCAAGGTCGAGGCGCCCCATCTGTACAGTCTGCCCATTCAGCCGTTGAAGCCCCGCAACCTGCGGCTGCCGTTGTACCGCGGCGGACAGAGTCCGGCGGACCTGTATCGGCGGATTGCGCTGGGCATTCCCGGATCGGGGATGCCGGCATTTGGCCGTACATTCTCGCCCAAGGAGATTTGGGCGTTGGTCGATTATGTCCGCGCCTTGCCCTACGAAGGACACGAGTCGCACGGTCCCACCCCGGATCGTGAAGTGGCCGTCCGACCGCGGTGATCCCCAGCCCCCGCGGCGCGGTCATCCGGCCAGCCGCCGCACTCCGATCGGCGTTTTGACTCTCCGAGCTTTCTCTCACCCAGTGTCGCCATGGCCCGAATCTTGTGGACGCTGGTGTTCTTGCTGGTACCCGTCTTCAGTGTCGCGGTGTTCGTCGCCGCGCCGTATTACGACATGTGGCTGCCCAAGAACGTCTCGGTGGCCGGCGGGGCGATTGACGAGCTGTTTTACATCATCCTGTGGATCACCGGGGTGGTGTTTATCATCACGCAGATGGCGCTGGTCTATTTTCTGTTCCGCTACGATGCCGATTGGTGCCGCACTCCGGTCCGCTACACCCACGGCTTTCTGCGGCTGGAAGTCACCTGGACCCTGGCCACCGGCGTGATCCTGCTGTTTTTAGCGCTGTATTCCCAATATGAGGTCTGGGAAGAGGTGTACGGCGCCCCGCCCGAGGAACCCGGTGTCGAGCTGGAGGTCACGGGCCGGCAGTTTGAGTGGCGGTTGCGGTATCCCGGCCCGGATGGCGTGTTGGGCACCGACGACGATATTTACTACGTCAACGATATTCACGTTCGGGTCAACAAGCCCGTCTTGATTTGGCTCAAGGCCGAGGACGTGATTCACAGTTTTTATCTGCCCAATCTTCGCGTGAAGCAGGACCTGGTACCGGGGATGAAGATTCCCATCTGGTTCACGCCCACCGAGACCGGACAGTTTGACCTGTACTGCACCGAGCTGTGTGGCTGGGGACATTACACGATGCGGGGAATGCTCACGGTGGTCTCCGATGAGCAGTTCGAGGAATGGATCGCCACCCGAGCCGCCGAGCAGAACCAAGAGCAATGAGCGCTAGTGCCTACCCTGGATCGGATCCCACGCCCCGTCCGCTGCCCAAGCCGGGCAGTCTGTGGAATCCGTTGAACTTTCTGTCGACCTATGTGTTCTCCACCGATCACAAGGTGATCGGCCTGCAGTTCCTGTTCAGCACGCTGATCTGGCTGCTGGTGGGCGGGCTGCTGGCCCTGGCCATCCGCTGGCAACTGGCCTGGCCCTGGCAGGATATGCCCGTCGTGGGGCCGGCGCTGTTCAGCGCCACCGGCGGACAGATCAACGGCGAGTTCTACAGCATGCTGGTCACCATGCACGGGTCGATCATGGTGTTTTTCGTCGTGATCCCGATCCTGGGCGGGGCGTTCGGCAACTTTTTGATTCCGCTGATGGTCGGCGCCGAGGACATGGCCTTTCCTCGGCTGAACATGATGAGCTACTGGTTCATGTGGCCGGCCTTCATCCTGATGTGCGCCGGCATGCTGGTCGGCAGCGGGCCGATTGCCGGCTGGACGGCCTATCCGACATTGGCCCTCACCAGTTATGCCCAGGCTTTCTGGCTGGGCTCGGTCATTTGTGTGGGCATCTCGTCGATGCTGGGCAGCATCAACTACATGACCACCATCATCATGATGCGGGCCCCCGGCATGACCATGTTTCGCATGCCGCTGACCATCTGGGCCATGTTCATTACTGCCATTCTGCAAGCCTTTGCCCTGCCAGTGCTGACCGCCGCACTGTTTATGCAACTGGCCGACATCACCATCGGCACGTCGTTTTTCTATCCCGAGGGAGTGTGGATCAACAACCAACCGCTGGGCAGCGGCGGGGGGCACCCGCTGCTGTGGCAGCACCTGTTTTGGTTCTACAGTCACCCGGCGGTGTACATCATGCTGCTGCCGGCGATGGGCATGATGAGCGACATCATCGCCACCAACGCCCGCAAGCCAATCTTTGGCTACCTGCCCATGGTCTACGCCCTGGTGGCCATCGCCGGGCTGGGCTTTATTGTGTGGGGCCACCACATGTTCGTCTCGGGGATGAGCCCGATTCTTGAACTGGGCTTCATGCTGTCGACCATGCTGATTGCCGTGCCCACCGCGATCAAGGTCTTCAACTGGCTGGGCACCATCTGGGGCGGACGCATCCGGCTGAACTCGGCCATGCTGTTTGCCCTGGCCTTCGTCAGCATGTTTATCATTGGCGGGCTGAGCGGCATCTTTATGGCCAGCACGCCCATCGACCGGCCGATTCACGATACCTACTTCATCGTGGCGCACTTCCACTACGTGCTGTTTGGCGGCAGCATCTTCGGGGTCTTTGCCGGGCTGTACTACTGGTACCCCAAGATGTTTGGCCGGATGATGAACGAACCGCTCGGCAAGCTGCACTTTCTGGGGACGTTTATCACCTTCAATCTGGTGTTCTTCCCCATGCACATTCTGGGCCTGCGGGGGATGCCCCGCCGCTACGCCGACATCAACCACATTGGCGAGCTGGCCCACATGCAGCCGCTCAACGAGTTCATCACCTACGCGGCCATCGCCATGGCGGCCTTCCAGGCGATTTTCTTACTGAATTTCTTGATGAGTCTGGTCCTGGGTCGCCCCGCCGGCCGCAATCCCTGGCAGGCCAACAGCCTGGAATGGGCCGCCGCCAGCCCCCCGCCGCACTTGAATTGGGACTTTCAACCGGTCGTCTACCGCGGCCCTTATGAATACAATTGTCCGGGCGTGGAACGCGACTACCTGACCCAAATCGAACGCCCCGCCCCGGCCGGTGACGAGCCGGTGGCCGACTCCCTGAAACACCCGCCGTCCCAGGAGTCCGGGCGATGAGCGAGACCAGCACGTCCGAGACCCGCGCGGCACGACAGCCCGTCGTGCCGCTGGGCCGCCGACCGGTTCCTCCGTCCAGCGTGTGGCCGCATGTCGCGGCCTGGTGCCTGGCATGGGGGACCCTGGTGCTGCTGGGCGTCGGCGCGCTGGTCACGACGTTTGGCGCTGGCATGGCCGTGCCCGATTGGCCCAACAGCTTTGGTTATTGGATGTTCGGGCTGCCGGCCGACTACTGGATTCCGGCCATGGGCGGGGCCTTCGACGTGTTCCTGGAGCACGGTCACCGGGTGATGGGTTCGATCGTGGGGCTGATCACCATTGGGTTGGTGCTGACGGTGGTTCTGTGCGATGGTCGGGCCTGGTTGGTCACGCTGTCGGTGGCGGCCCTGGTGCTGGTCATCTTCCAGGGCACGCTCGGCGGCATGCGGGTGGTGCTGGATGCCCAGACCCTGGCGATGATCCACGGGATGGTGGCGCCGCTGTTTTTCGCCTTGGTGGGCGTGTTGCTGCTGGTCAGCTCGCGGGGGCTCGACCCCAGCGAGTGCCGGCCGCTGGTCGCCTCCGATGGGAGCATCTGGCTCTATCGGGCCTTGGCCACGTTGCTGGTGGCGGCGACTTACGCCCAGATTGTGTTTGGCGGCTACTTGCGGCATTTTCATGGCGGCCACTGGTACCACATTCTGCTGCCGATTGGGTTGTTTGTGTTGGCGACCACCTTGTTGGTGTTGGCCCACACCGTGCTGAAAGAGCATCGACCGATCCGCCGCCTGGCGACGCTGGTGTTTGCCCTGCTGGTGGTGCAAACACTGCTGGGCGTGGGGGCCTGGACGGCGATCTACGGATTGTTCACGATCGAGCCCTACCGCCACGGATTGTTCGAAGCGGTGACCACCATGCTGCATGTGGTGTTCGGATCGATTCTGTTTGCGTCCACCGTCGTTCAAGTGGTGCGGGCCGAGTGGCTGCCCCTCCGCGGCCGATTCCCGGCGACGCGGTCCACCAGTCTGGAGGCCGCTACGTGAGTGGACCCGTTGCCGCGTGCCAACCCGTTGAGGCTCCGTTGGGGATTGCCGCCCGCCTGAACGATTACATTCGCCTGACCAAGCCACGCATTGCCGTCTTGGAGCTGATCACCGTCTGCGTGGGCGCGGCGGCGGCGGCCTCGTTGGCCCCGACGGCCTGGCTGCCCGATCTGGGGCAACTGGCGTGGGCCCTGTTGGGCACGCTGCTGGTGGCCGGCTCGGCCAGCACAATCAACCAGGTGCTGGAACGCACGAGCGATGGCCTGATGAGCCGCACCCAGAATCGCCCGCTGCCCGCCGGACGGTTGACGATGCTGGAGGCCATGGTGTTTGGCACCGTCACCGGCGTGCTGGGCGTGGCCGTGTTGTCCGTGTTTGTGAACCCGGCGACCACGATCCTGGGCGTGGTGAGCTGGCTGTTGTACGTGGCGGTGTATACGCCCATGAAGCCGCGATCCAGTTTCAACACCGTCGTGGGGGCCATCCCTGGTGGCTTGCCCATCGTGATGGGTTGGACCGCCGTGGGCGGACCGCTGTCGATCGAGGCCCTGGTGCTGTTTGGCATCGTGTTCTTGTGGCAGTTTCCGCATTTTATGGCCATTGCCTGGCTGTGCCGTGACGACTACCGCGCGGCGGGTCTGAAGATGATCAGCGTCGACGACCCCACCGGCTATGGCACGGGCCTGTTGGCGGTGCTCACCAGTGTAAAACTGCTGGCCGTGAGCCTGGTGCCCGTGTTGCTGGGGCTCAGCGGTTGGTGGTACGCCGCCGCGGCGGTGATCCTGGGCGGCATCCTGCTGGTCGACTCCTGGCGGTTGTGGCGGACCCCCAACGATACGACCGCCCGGCGATTGCTACGGACCAGCCTGCTGTATTTACCCTTGGTGCTGCTGGCCCTGGTGCTCAACTTGACGCCCTCGTGAAACAAGTTGCCCTCGTGAAACAGACGGTTTTGTAAAACCAAACCCCGGCCACTTGGGCCCCGAACACGCCGCGGAGCGGCACGCACGAGTCAAGCATCACCGGCCGCCAGCCCCTTTGACCAAACCTTCGTTGAGGAGCACAACCATGGGCCATCACGGCGACCTGCCGCCGCTTGCCTATCAACCGGCCTTGCCCTTGCCCCGGGGTAAGGTGGCGTTGTGGTTGTTCCTGTCGACCGAGGTCATGTTCTTCACGGGGCTGATCGGCAGTTACATCGTGCTCCGCTTTGGCGCGCCGGCCTGGCCCACGCCCGAGGCCGTCCACCTGAGCGAACCGATTGGCGTTTTGAATACCTTTGTGCTGATTTGTTCGAGCGTGACGATTGTGTTTGCCTTGGAGGCCGCCCGCCGCAACCAGGTGTGGCTGGCCCGTGGCTTTGTGCTGGCGACCTTTCTGTTGGGCGCGGTGTTCTTGGCGATCAAGGCCTACGAGTACGGCGAAAAATTCCGTCACGGCATTTATCCCAGCAAGCCGCACAGTGCGATTTATGAACGCGCCGATGCCAAGTACCTGGGGGCGTTGCGGATTCGGCTCAGTGCGCTCAAGCGGGACCTGGACGGCGGCATTCAAGTGCAGGAACCCAGCCTGTCGAGCATGGCCGGGGGGCTGGTGGATTTCGACGCCCGGCGGCAACGGTTGGCCCAGCGGCAGCCCAGCTATCCCACCGCCGACGACGAAGCCGCCCGCGACGAGGTCACCTGGGCTGCGGCGCTCCGCGATTGGGGCGGCGATCTGGGACAGCTCGTGGGCCGCGGCGTCCGCGACCTGACGATTGGCCCGCCCGAGAGCGTCTCAGCCGCCGAGGGCCGGCGACGCATCGACGAAGTCGTGCAACCGTTGTTGGAACGGGTCGAGAGCCCCGATGTCGACGTCGTGGCCCTGGCCTCCGAGATCCGCGGGCTGAGCCTCGACCCGCACCAGGCC
This sequence comes from Planctomycetales bacterium, assembly GCA_050486385.1. Classification (GTDB taxonomy): domain Bacteria; phylum Planctomycetota; class Planctomycetia; order Pirellulales; family Pb10988; genus JBJHDE01. Next base: position 9,504 of record JBJHDE010000149.1, read on the forward strand.
CACGCCGGGGGCGAACACCCGCACGGCCTGAACGACGATCATCCATGGCTGCGGCTGCCGGTGGTCATTCCCGGTGGCAACACCTGGGCCGACACGTACTTTCTGCTGACCGGCTTTCATGCCCTGCACGTGCTGGTGGGCCTGATTGCCTTTTTGGTGATTCTGCCCATGAGCCTCAACGCCACGCGGGCCGGGCTGTTGGAGAACACCGGGCTGTATTGGCACTTTGTCGACATCGTCTGGATCTTCCTGTTCCCACTTTTGTATCTGTTTTGAACGGGGCGGGCGTTTGTTCATTGATCCACGGTGTGCGCTCACGCCCGAAGCCTCCTTTTGTCACGAACCTTGAACGTGATCTCATGACGGCTGCATCCCAGTCCTCAGGCCCCGCCAGTGAAGGCGGAGCGACCGGGCAGGACTCGGAGCACGAGGCCACGCACGGTCACGGTTCGACCAAGTTGTACCTGGGCGTATTCGCGGCGTTGTGCGTGTTGACGGCGGTCTCGTTTGCGACGACCAGCCCCTTGTGGCA
>JBJHDE010000150.1:0-7786 GCA_050486385.1 Planctomycetales bacterium
CCAGCACACGGCCGCGCGTGCGGTTTGTCTCGGCCGGTCGCACCGCGCGGGCTCCGCGGATTCGTCCCCCGGCCCGTGGCGGCCAGTTTTATCCGTCGGATCCCGTCGAATTGGGGCGGCTGGTCGGCGAATGCCTGGGACCGCCCCAACCCACCTCGGCCTGGCCGGCGGTGATGGTGCCACACGCCGGCCTGGCGTACTCGGGGCAGGTGGCTGGCGCGGTGTTTCGCCGGATTGTGATCCCCGAGTTGGTGCTGGTTATCGGACCCAAGCACACCAACGAGGGCGCCGAATGGGCGGTGGCACCGTATGAATCCTGGTCGATCCCCGGTCATCGCATCGCCAGCGATCCGGCCTGGGCCGCGCGGCTGGCCGAGGCGATTCCCGAACTAGAACTCGATGCCGCCGCCCACCGGGTCGAGCATTCCATCGAGGTCGAGCTGCCCTTTCTCGCGGCCCTGGCACCGGAAGCCCGCGTGGTGGGCGTGGCGCTGGGGCGGGCCGATTGGGACGATTGCCAGCGGTTCGCCAGCCGCCTGGCCGAAGTGATCGCCGAATTGCCCGAGCCGCCGTTGTTGGTGATTTCGTCGGACATGAACCACTTTGCCCCCGACGACGAGACCCGCCAGCTCGACCAGTTGGCCCTGGATGCGATGGCCCAACTCGACCCACGGCGGCTGCTGGACACCGTCCGCCGCAACCAGATCAGCATGTGCGGCGTCGTGCCCGCCACCATCGTGCTCGAGACCCTGCGGTTGCTCGGGCGTCTGCACCGCGTCGAGCCCGTCGCCTACGCCACCAGCGGCGACCTCTCCGGCGACCGCCACCGCGTCGTCGGCTACGCCGGCAGCCTGATCGGCTGAGGGCCGGGCCCTTACCTTGGCCGAGGCTAGCGGATTTCTTGGGCTGGGCTGGACAATGGGGGCGGGGACAGCCGATGACACTCGGTGAGGTCGAGCGGCGCGAACCCGGTGGAGACATGGGGTCTCTTGACCGGTGCTCCCCCGGCGACTCGTGGCCATGGGGCCTTGCCACGGGGGGTTTTTGGTGTAGCTTGAAAAGACCCACGGGCAACGGCTCCGCCCCGCGCCCGACCAATAGGCCAGCGTAGCTTCAATTGGCAGAGCACCGCATTCGTAATGCGGGGGTTGCGGGTTCGACTCCCGCCGCTGGCTCCTTCTGCTTATCCCCGCCCCAGCGTTCATTCGTAGCGCAACGTCTTTCGCGACTGAGGTTTCGGGCGATTTTCGCCCGCAAACGCCCCACCGTGTCTTGGTCAGGCATGACCTGCCCTGCTTGGTGCGGGTCCACTTCGGCGCACCAAGCTGGCCATCGCAACGATGCGGGCAACCCCTTGACTTCCGGCAGAACTGCTGGAGGGTGAACCCATCTGAGGTTGGGCGTGTCGCTGGGAGGACGCGGGGTCTACCTCGCACGAGTTCCCACAGCCGTTGCCACGTCACGAACCCAATGCTGCTGTCGATCACCACGACGCACGATCCGGCCTCGGATCTGAGCTTTCTGCTGCACAAGCGACCCGACCGTTGCCAGCAATTCTCGCTGAGTTTCGGCACGGCGTGGGTCTTCTATCCCGAGTGCTCCACCCAGCGGTGTACGGCCTGTTTGCTGCTGGAAGTGGATGCTCTGGGCCTGGCCCGCAGTCGCACGCCCGGCGACGGGCGGATGCTGGCCGATTATGTGAACGATCGGCCCTTTGTGGCCAGCAGCCTGCTGAGCGTGGCGATTGCCCAGGTGCTCAGCTCCGCGGTCAAAGGGCGGTGTCGTGATCGTCCCGCATTGGCCAGCCAGCCGATTCCGCTGGAGGCCCGGATCGACGTGCTCAAGACCCGCGGCGGCGACGCCCGAGTCCGCAACATTTTTGAGCCTCTGGGGTATGCGGTCGAGTGCCGAGCCACGCCGTTGGACCCGCGCTTTGCCGATTGGGGCAACGGGCCCTATCGCTCGGTCACGCTGCGGAAGGAGTCGACGCTTTCCGAACTGCTGAACCATCTTTACGTGCTGCTGCCGGTGTTCGACGGCCAGAAGCACTACTACGTGGGCCCGGACGAATGCGAAAAGCTGCTGGCCCGCGGCGAGGGTTGGCTAGCCACGCACCCAGAACGCAACGCGATTACGCGGGGCTACCTGAAGAATCAGCGTTCGCTAGTGCGGGCGACACTGGACCGTCTGGAAGAGACTCCGGAACCCGCCGATGGCGACGACGGGGACACTCCGCTCGAACCACCTGAAGTGGCCGAGGCGCGAATGTCGCTCAATGAACAACGGCTGGCCGCGGTGGTCGAGGTGCTCAAGGCCGCTGGCGGGCGGCGGGTGATCGATCTGGGTTGCGGCGAGGGCAAGCTGCTCAAACGGCTGGCCGATGATCCGTGGTTCACGCGGATCGTGGGGTTGGATGTTGCGCCCTTGGCCCTGGAGCGGGCGGCCCAGCGGTTGGGCCTGGCCAGTGCGGTGCGGGCGTATGTGCCCACCAGCCTGGCCGAGACCAACGGGGCCGGCGTGGCCGGAGGCGCTGACGCGCGGGTGGCGGTCGTGCAGGGTTCGCTTGTGTATCGCGATCCGCGTTTGACCGGCTTCGACGCGGCCTGCCTGATTGAAGTGATCGAGCACCTCGATCCCTCGCGGCTGGCGGCGTTGGAACGGTGCGTGTTTGAAACCGCGCGCCCCAAATGCGTGGTGCTGACCACACCCAATCGCGAGTACAATTCGCAGTGGCCAAGCCTGCCGGCCGGGCAATTCCGACACCGGGACCACCGCTTTGAATGGTCCCGGGCCGAGTGCCTGCGGTGGGCCGACGCCGTGGCCGAGCGCTGCGGATACCGCGCCGAGATTCGCCCCGTCGGGCCCGAACATCCCGAGTTGGGAGCGCCCACGCAGATGGTCATCTTTGAACGCTCCGCCGACTCCGCTTCATGAACGAAGACGGCCGCCTTGAGATCGCAACCTCCGCGACCATTCAGGAACCGTGTCCAAGTCGGTGGGAACAGCGGGCGGTGCCGCATACCATTGGCCAAGCCGCGCTTGTTTCGCAAGCCATTTCAAACCTTTTGACGGGGTTCCATCACGGAACGAATTGGGACCATGACCGAGATTGCCATTCCGAAGCTGGCGTTGGTGGTGCTTGTGGGGCCGAGTGGGTCGGGCAAAAGCACATTCGCCGCCCGGCATTTTCTGCCGACCGAGGTGCTGTCGTCCGACCGCTTTCGGGGTTGGATCACCGACGACGAGACGAATCAGCAGGCCACATCCGAGGCTTTTGCCGTGTTGCACGACCTGGCGGCCCGTCGGCTTCGCTGGGGTCGCTTGACGGTGGTCGATGCCACAAACACCCAGCCCGAAAGTCGCAAATCGTTGGTGGCTTTGGCCCGTCAAGCGCATGTGGCCGCCGTGGCCATTGTGCTGCGGACCCCGATTGCCGAGTGCGTGGCCCGCAACCGGACTCGGCCGGATCGCCCGTTCGGCGAGTCGGTCGTGCGTCGGCAGGCCGATCAACTTCGGCGATCGTTTGGCAAGCTCCGCGGCGAGGGTTTCCAACAGGTCGTGGTGTTGGACGATCCCGTAGCCATCGAACAGGCCGCCATCGTGCGTCGACCGCTGGACTGCGACCGCACCGACTGGACCGGCCCGTTCGATCTGATCGGCGATGTGCATGGTTGCGGTGACGAGCTGGAAGAGCTGCTCGGCCAACTTGGCTACGTGACCAGCCCGACGGATCCGCCCGACGGCGGCTGGGCGGCCCCCTGTTACACCCATCCCGCCGGTCGCCGGGCGGTGTTCGTGGGCGACCTGATGGATCGCGGACCCCGCAACCTGGACGTCGTGCGGATGGTGCGGGCGATGGTCCAACGGGGCACGGCGGCGTGTGTCGTGGGCAACCACGATGAAAAACTGCTGCGGTGGCTGGAAGGCCGCAACGTGCAGGTCGGCCAGGGCCTCCAGACCACCGTTGCCGAGATCGAAGCCCTGGACGAGGCCGAACGCCCGGCATTCACCAACGAGCTGCGCGGCTTTGTGAACACGCTGCCCAGCCATCTCATCCTGGATGGCGGCCGGCTGGTCGTGGCCCATGCCGGGCTGCCGCAAAATTACCACGGTCGCACATCCAAGAAGGTCCGCAGCTTCGCCCTGTACGGCCAAGTCAGCGGCGAGCGCGACGAGTACGGCTTGCCAGTGCGGGGCAATTGGGCGGCCGACTATGAAGGACGCGCCCGGGTGGTTTACGGTCACACCCCGGTGGCCGAACCCGCCTGGTTCAACCGAACCGTCAACATCGACACCGGCTGCGTGTTCGGCGGCCGGCTCACGGCGCTGCGGTACCCCGAGCTGGAGTTCGTCTCGGTGCCGGCACGACGGACCTACTGGGAATCGCCCCGCCCGTTCCTGGCCGCCGCTTCGCATGCGCCCCCGCCATCCACGGCCACCGACGATGGCTCGCTGGACGTCGGACGGGTGTTGGGCAAACAGTTCCTGGCCACGCGGCTGCACGGATCGGTCCGCATCGATGAAGAGTCCGCCTCGGCGGCCCTGGAGGTCATGAGTCGCTTTGCGGACGATCCGCGTTGGCTGATCTATCTGCCACCCACGATGGCTCCCTGCGACGTGAGCCACCGCCCCGAGTACCTGGAACACCCCGACGAGGCCTTCGCCTACTTTCAACGGGCCGGCGTCGAGACGGTCGTGTGTGAAGAAAAACACATGGGCTCGCGGGCGGTGCTGGTCGTGGCCCGCGATGCCGAGGCCGCGGCCCAGCGGTTTGGTGTGACCGATGGCACCTGCGGCGCGGTGCTGTCGCGGACGGGTCGGGCCTTCTTTTCCAAACCGGAGGACGAAGCCGCGATTCTGCAACGTGTGCAGGCCGCTCTAACCGCAAGCGGGCTGTGGGAGGAATTGAACACCACCTGGGTCTGCCTGGACTGTGAACTCCTGCCGTGGTCGGCCAAGGCCCGCGAGTTGCTGATTCAGCAGTACGCGGCCGTGGGCTCAGCCGGACGGCAGGCCCTGACCGCCGCCCAGCGGATGCTGGATCAAGCCGCCGCGCGGTCGGATTTGAGCGAGCCCGACGAATTGAACAGCTTGCGACAACGCACCCACCGCCGGCACGAGGCCATCGAGCGGTTCACCACCGCCTACGGTCATTACTGCTGGCCGGTGGAGAGCCTGGACGACCTGCGCTTGGCCCCGTTTCACCTGTTGGCAAGTGAAGGGCAGGTTCACAGTGGTCGCCCACACACCTGGCACATGCAAACCCTGGCCCGGCTGGCCGAGGTCGACGCCGGTTTGTTCCTGGCCACGCCTTACAGAACGGTGGCGTTGGCCGACTCGGCCGGCGTGGCCGAGGCCGTACACTGGTGGTGTGAACTCACCGAGCGGGGCGGCGAGGGCCTGGTCATCAAGCCCGAGGCCTTTGTCGTGGGCCAAGGGTCCAAGCTGGTGCAACCGGCCGTGAAATGCCGGGGCCGCGAGTACCTGCGGATCATCTACGGTCCCGATTACTGCGAGCCCGAGAACCTGGCCCGGCTGCGGCACCGCCGACCCCAGCGTATACAGGGACTGGCCAAGTTGGAGTTCGCGCTGGGAATTGAGGCCCTGGAGCGGTTTGTCGCTCACGAGCCCCTGGCTCGGGTTCACGAATGCGTGTTTGGGATCCTCGCCCTGGAGACGCGGCCCCTCGATCCCCGCCTGTGAACCGCGCCCGCGACCGGGCATCGCTTCAATCAGGCGGAGAGACAGGCGTCGATCGATCAAGGCGAGATCGTGATGTACGGAGCCAGCAGATTCTCGAAGTTGCCGGGGTTCACAAACTGGGTGACCGGCGGGGCGGGGCCCAGCGGCGGGCTTGCTCCCAGGCCCAGGTTGAAGGTCGGGCCGATGTTTGCACCAGCCGCCACCTGGAGTTGGAAGAAATTAGCACCTTGGTTGTTGAAGAAGTAGCCGCTGTTGTTGTCGGTGCTGGTGGCAATCGACGAGTTGTCCACGAGGCCAACCGCCATTCGGGCCGTGTCACCGACAAAGAACCCGAACTCGGCGGTCGATTCAAGACCTGCCACACCAACAATACCATTATCGTCCGCGACATTGTTGTTGACAACGGCGACCATCCGCGACGCGTCAACCGCGATGAACTCGTAGGCAAAGCCGTTGGGTCCGGGCATTTGCTGTGCACCGATGACAGAGTTATCGAGCACCTGGGCAAACATTTCTGCATTCTCTTGCGTGCGGATCGTGATGCCACCGCCCGTCCAGAGCCCGCCTCCTGCGGGGAACACGGTATCAACTAGCGAATTATTGGTGAGCGTGAGGTCGACACGGCTCGCACCGGCAGCATCGATTAGAACCCCGGGGTCGTTCAAACCGATGCTGGCTGCAAAGGTGTTGTCCGAGATATTCATGATCGACAACACTACATCGTTGACATTCGTGGGGAGCACAGTCGCTCGCAGAGCCCACATGTTGGTACGAACTGGAAAGCTGTCGTCTGCCACAGTTAAAGTGTTGCCGGTGTAGTTGAACTGGGTCAGGAACCCATCGCTTCCGGTGAACAACACGTCCACATGGGCTCGGGTAGGTGGTGCGCCACCAAAGGCGTTAGCCAGCAGGTTGCGTTCGATCGAGTTATCGAGGATGTCCAGAACGTACAGGCTGCCTGCGCCACCGTTGGCCTCGGCGTAGATGCCCCGGCCCACGTTGTCGTTGATGGTGTTATTTTCGATGTTGGCCACCACAAAGCCGTCGTCGGGAATCTCGTGCAGCAAGGTGATGCCGCCCCACAGCACCGGGCCACCATCGCCTGAGTTGGCGCTGGCTTCCGAGTTGGTGATCCCGATGTTGGCATTGCCTTCGGTCGCCACCAAGATGCCGGCCCCGTCGTTGCCGATGGCCGTGACGTTGTTGATCTCGGCAAACAGGTCGCCTTCGGCCAGCACGGCGACACCGCTGCCACCGCTGCCGATCAGGCCATTGTCGTTGGCCGTCACGTTGTCGATGCCCACATTCAAGAAGCTGCCCGCCCCGGTGCCGGCCACAAACAGCCCGTTGTCGTCGTTGCCCGAGAAGTTGCTGTTGGTCACATCCAGAAACAGGTTGGTGCTGGTCGTGATTGCGGCACCGTCCACGCCGTTGTTCGTCGAAGCCACATCGTTGATGAAACCGCTGCCGGTGGCATCGGTAATCAACAGGCCCGTTCCCGTGGCTCCGGTAATCGTCGTGCGATTGATATTGAACGCGGGATCGCCAAAGGCGTTGGAAACGCCGGCGCCCAGGATCCCGTTGGAACCGCCCGAGATATCGAACCCGCTGACCTCGTTGGCATTGGCCAGCGTCACGACCGGGCCACCGGCCAGGTTGGTCAACTGGGGCGTGTCCAGCGCGCCAAACGCGGGAATGAAGCCCGGCAGGGTCACAACTCCGGCATTCAAGGTGGGCACCTGATGCGCCACACCGTAGCCCAGCAGCCGCTGATTGTCTTTGAGGATCACGCCCTGGTCGTAGCCCGTGGCATCCATGGCCTGGCTGCCACGCACCAAAATGATGTCAAACTCGGTCGAGCCGCCCGCGTTGACCTGATCCAGCCGATTGTACGGATTCTCGACGGTGCTATCACCACCGGCGACCGGCGTGCCGTCGTTGGCCACGTGCCGCACCAGGTAAGGATTGCCCGTCCGCGGATCGATGAGTTCGACCTCGGGCGTGGTGATGCGGAAGATATGGTCGCGACGGCGGACGCTGGTGGCCAGCGAGGCCTCGGTCGCCTCCGCGGCCACCTTGGCGA
>JBJHDE010000150.1:7796-10010 GCA_050486385.1 Planctomycetales bacterium
GACCTGCAGGGTGTGGCTCACGCCGAAGTAGTCGTCGGTGGTCAGCGAGTACCGCATGAAGGTCTGTTCAATCGGCTGGGCCTGCACGCCGACCATCGCCCCGGCGATCACGTCCGTTTCGGGGTTGTCGTAAAAATACAAACCACCCACGCCGCGGATGGCGTAGGTCTGCGCAAACTGCCAGGGCATGTCCAGCGTGCCCACGACTTCGGCACCGCCGACCGCGGTGTCGCGTCCGGCGATGACAATGCGGTTGTCGATGAAGCCGACGTTCGAACCCGCCGACAGCGGGACGATGTTGCTGGTCCGCGTGTCGGTATCCAGCGGCATGTACACGTTGCCGGTCACGTCGAAGAACGAGCCGATCATCTCGGCCGTCAGACCAATCTGCCAGTGCTCGCGACCAATGGTCGACTCGACATCGTTGTCGTAATCGACCCACACACTGCCGCCCAGCACATGATTGGTGCCGGGCAGAATCACGCGGCGACCCAGACCCAGGTTGCCAAAGAACCGCCCGGTGTCGCTGGCGATGTGACCTTCGACCTGGGTGAACCACACACCGTTATCGCTGCGGAGGGGGTCCACAGGCACAAACACGCCCACGGTCGTGTAGTTGCCACGAAATCCGGTGGGATTGTCCACCACGTTGTACAAGGCCCAGAAGTTGGCCATGCCATTGCCAATGCTCGGCAGGCCGGCTCCTACGGCTTGGGGACCACCCACATCGTAGCCGTTGGGCTCAATGCGCGGACCGGCATCTGGATAGCCTGGATGAGCCCACTGGCCGAAGGCCGCAGGCGACATCGCGATACCGAGGGTCAATACAACCCACCACTGACTTGGCTTCATGCCGACTCTCCGGCCTACAGTTGTCCGTCCCTGGCTATGGCCCCTCAATTCATTCGGGCGAATCAAACGCCTCCCGTTAAGGGAATTTCCCGGAGCCCCCCGACAGAATGGCGTCCCCTGGCGAGGTGGACCGCCTGGGCAAGGTCGCGAGCACCCCCCAGACAGGATCGGTACTTGCCCATCGTAGGATTGGGTTTTGGCGGGGCCCCTTGGCAGAGTGGACCAAGTTCGGCAATAATTCGGGTTTCCGCGCCCGCGGGAGCGCGGACCCAGGGGATGCCCGTCGATTACCAGGTTGCGTCACACCGATTATGTCGCAAGCGGAAGCTACCATTGCGCTGGATGTCCAGTCGCTGTTCCTCAGCTCCAATAGCTTTGGACCACGAGAGATTGCCCAGCTCCAGGATGCGATCAGTCAGGACCAGTCGGTGCTGCGGGATGTCCGCATGGCCGTCGGGGATCTGGAGAAGCGGCCCGAGCCCAGTCCGGCGGCCAAAGTCCGCCTTGGTGTGGGTTGCTACATCCTGGGCCGTTACGACGATGCGATCCTCTATTTGGCCAAGGCCGATGGGAGCGCGATGGCGCGGTACTATCTGGCCAAGGGCAATCTCGCCCGCGAGCACTATCAGGAGGCCTTCGAGGCCTTCGAGGCGGCTCAGAAGGCAGGTTACCCGGCCGCGGCCACCAAGATTGGCCAGGCCGAGTGCTTGCGGATGCTGAAAAAGCCCGAGGAAGCCCTCGCCCTACTGGAGGCGCTCACCGGCGACGTCACCCGCTCCAGTCCCTATCTGACCGAGATGGCCGCGGCCAAGGCGGCGCTGAAGGCCGACCACGAAGAGGTGCTGGTCCTGTACGAACAGGCCGTGGATGCCGACCCCGAGAATCCCCCGGCCTTGTTTGGCCTGGCCGTGCTCCGCGACTCGGCCGGCGAAGACGACGAGGCCATCGACCTGTACGAGCGGGCGGCGCGGCGGTTCCCCCCTCACGTGGGCACGCTGCTCAACCTGGGCGTGTTGTACGAGGACCGCGATCTGCATCAGCGGGCGGCCGAGTGCTACCGTCGCATTTTGAAGGTCTTCCCGAATCACCATCGGGCCAAGCTGTATTTGAAGGATGCCGAAGCCAGCTTCAACATGGTGGTCGACGAGGCCGCCGAGAGCCGCAGCAACCGCATTACGCAGATTCTGGCCACCCCGGTGACCGACTTCGAGTTGAGCGTCCGCAGCCGGAACTGCCTGGAAAAGATGGGCGTCCGCACCCTGGGCGACCTGACCGGCTTCACCGAGCAGGACCTGCTGGCGAGCAAAAACTTTGGCGAGACGAGCCTCAACGAGATTCGTCAGATGTTGGCCGACAAGGACC
>JBJHDE010000151.1:0-9993 GCA_050486385.1 Planctomycetales bacterium
CATGGAGCGGGCGTTGCTGGCCCCCGACAAGCAGCGGGCCTCGCTGTTGCGGGTGGCCGAGCAGTTTCTGGAGCGGGTCGCTAACGACGCCAACCACCCCGATCACGGAGCCGCCCAGTACAACCTGGGCCGGATCTACGAGCTTCAGGGCCGCACCACCCAAGCCATCACCCTTTACCAACAGGTGCAAGGTCCCCAACGCCCCGCCAGCCTCGCGCGGTTGGGCAAGCTGCGGGAGTGAAGGGGGCGAGCGAAGCTGAATCCCTCAAATTGCGATTGACCGTGTCGACGGAAACGGGTAGGTCTCCCGGAACACTTGTTCGTGGGGGAAATCGGCATGGAAGTACAAACGGGTCCGACCATCCAAGTGGGACTGGTCGGGTGCGGTCGGTGGGGCCAGCATATCTTGCGCGACCTCAAGCTGCTGGGGTGCCAAGTCCGCGTGGTCGAACATTCGGCCGAGGGGGCCGAACGAGCCATTGCTGGCGGAGCAGAACGAGTCGTGAGGACCATCCACGAGTTGGACGCCGTTGATGGCGTGATCGTGGCCACCCCATCGAGCACTCACGCGGCGATCATCGACAAGTTGTTGCCCCGCGGCGTGCCGCTGTTTGTCGAGAAGCCGCTGACCACCGACCTGGAAAGCGCCCAACGCTTGGCAGATGTTGCCGGCGATCGGGTCTTCGTGATGCACAAGTGGCGATATCATCCCGGGATCGAGGCCCTGGGCGCCATCGCGCAAAATGGTGAACTGGGGCCGGTGCGGGGGATGCGATTGATCCAGACCGGCTGGGGCAATCCCCATCGCGATGCCGACTCGGCCTGGATTCTGTTGCCGCACTGCCTGTCGATTGCTTATGGGGTCCTGGGGGAGTTGCCGGCTCCGCGTGCGGTGGTGCTGGATGCGGCTGCTTCGGACCGCATCACCGGCATGGTCGCCTTGCTGGGGACGGACCCCTGGGTCGCAATTGACATCTCGTCGCGTTCACCCTCCAAACAACGCACTTTTCAACTGATCTGTCGCGATGGCGTGGCCGAACTGTCGGGCCAAGACGATACGATCGTGACAGTTACCCGTGGTCGCGATCCTGATGGCTGTCAGCGAACCGACAAGGCTCAGAGCGAGCAGCGCCGAGTCGGACGAACCATGCCGCTATTGGCAGAGGTAGAAGAGTTTGTGAATCACCTGCGGGGCGGCCCGCCGCCACGCTGCTCGGCGGCTGAAGGGGCCATGGTGGTCGAACGCATCGATCAGTTGCGACACTTGGGCCACGACCTACGTTTCAAGCGAGCCGGATGATGAATCCCAGCTTTACGGTCTTGATTCCGACGTTTAATCACGGGCCCACGCTCCGCTATTCCATCGGCAGCGTGCTCAAGCAAACAGTCGAAGATTTTGAACTGTTTGTGATTGGCGACGGTGTCCCCGAGATCTCGCGCCAAATTATCAGCGAGTTTCAAGCCCAGGATTCGCGGGTACGATTCTTCGATCATCCCAAGGGGCCCCGCCACGGCGAAATCTATCGGCATGCTGCCCTGGCCGAGGCCCGCGGCGAGGTTGTCGTCTATCATTCCGATGACGACATCATGTTTCCGCATCATCTGGCCACGGTCGCCGAGTTAATTGAAGGCCACGACTTCGTGCATACTTTGCCAACGAATATCAATCCTGCCGGCGAGCTGGTTGTGTGGAACGTGGACTTGAGTTTGCCCGCTTTTCGGCGTCTGATTTGCGAAGTCGAAAATCGGATTCCTCTCTGTGTCGCCGCTCACACGCTTGAGTTCTATCGGCGATTGCCCTACGGCTGGCGAACGACCCCGCCGGGCATCTTCACCGATTGGTACATGTGGCAGCAGGTGCTGGGGGTCAGGGACTGCCGCGCGCGGAGCGGTTTTGAAATGACCATGCTCCACTTTGCTAGCTCACAACGGGGCGACGTGTGTATGCAGGATCGCCTGAAGGAACTTGACAAATGGCAGCGGGTGGTTGACGATCCCGCGCAACGGGCTGAGTTGATGCGGTTGGCAAAGGACGCGCTGCGGGCGACCCGCAACAACGATTTCGAGCGTTTGATACATCTAGAAATTCAAACGCAAGCTATGCAGCAGGAAGCACAGGCCCTGCAACATGAATTGCAACGGATGCAGTCGACCCGCATCTGGCGACTTCGCAATCGCCTGCGTCAGGTGCCACTCTTCAAAAGGCTCTTGGCCCGCTGAGGCTCGAAATCGGCCATCAAGTCGTGCAAGTTGGGTAATTCCGCATCGCGGGGCGAGATGATGGGATCGATCGTGGGCCAGGGTATGGCCATCTCCGGATCGTCCCAGCGGCAACCTAAATGCGGATCGGTGCCGAAATAGCGATCCATCGCATAGACATGGATCGTTTCCCCGGTGTGATAAAAGCCGTGGGCAACGCCGCTGGGAATCACGAGCCCTTGGGGTCGATCGCTCGAGAGTTCGAGCACCAGCGATTTGCGGAAGGTCGGCGATTCGCTCCGAAGGTCGCACATGCCAATCAGCATGGTTCCCATCGCCGCATGCAAGTAATCTACGTGCTTCAGATGCACGTGAACTCCGCGGAGCACCTGGGGGCGCGACCGAACGAGGTTCCATTGCGAGGGCTCAATCGCATCGGTCCACGCCTCTCGGAACAGTTCCGTAAAGTCGCCTCGATCATCTCGGTGGGGCGTGAGTTGTGCTAGCGTCACGCCAGGGATCTCAGTCGCGATCCATTCGCAGTGTTCTGGCATGGAAGCTCACTTTCTTGATGTTTGGCCTTGAAACCTCGTTCCAGGGTAAGGGAAGTCATCAGATTCGGCTAGTCGAGCTGGGACTAGATTTCCTAGCTGAATTCGCCCCCTCTCTCACCTTGGGGAATCTCCGCTTGACAGATTTTCGCCCTCAGGCGAGTTTGTCGCCGCGGCGCGGTGGCGGATGTTTGGGGGCTGCCGGGCGGTAGGACGCATTCCAAGGATGGAAGCGGATGACACAAGTGGCCGATTCCTCGCATCTGGTGAGTCAGACCCGCGAGCACCTGCGGCGGCTGGCGGCCAACCTGTTGCAGTGGGCGGCAACGACCACCCAGCCACGGGAGTTCTACGCCCGCTGGTTGGCTGGCCTGTGCGAGGCCATCGCCGCGCGGCATGCGACCTTGTACTTTCGCCAGGGCGAGCGGTGGCAAGTGCTCGATCGGCACAATGCCGCCACCGTGGGCGAACCGCCTTCGCCTCCGGCTGAGCTGCTGGACCGCATGCTGGAAGCCGGCCCCGGCACGTTAGGCCCCGACGACGAGCAGAATCCCAGCGACGAACTGCTGTTTCTGTTGCCGCTGTCCAGCGAACCCGCATCGCCCTTGGTGGTCGTGGTGGGCCAACGCCCGGACGTGGCACCGGGCGCGGTCGACGGGCAGTTGCGGTTTTTGTTTCAGCTCATGGCATCGGCCGACCAGTTCGCGCGGCTCCAGCGGGGCCGGGTGGCCGAGGAGCATAATCGTTGGCTTTCGGCGATCGAACAGTATTGCCGCGAGGTTTACGCCGCCGGTTCGGCTCGCGAAACCGCCGCGGCCATCGCTAACGCCGGGCTGCGACCCACCGCCGCCGAGCGAGTGGCCGTGATGCGGGGCCGCGGCCGCGATGGCCGAATTCTGGCCTTCAGCGGCCAAGAGAGCTTTGAGCGACGAACGCCCGTCGTCCGACGTCTGGAGTCGCTGGCGGCGGCCGTCACCCGTTACGGATTGCCCTTTCGCGGGCGTCGGGACGGCGACCCCGAGACCGACACCGGCGGCCTGCCCACGCCCGCGGTGATTGGGCGTGCCTGGCAGGCCTATGCTCAGGAGTCGCATGCCCAGGCCGTGGTGATTTTGCCATTGGCCGTGCCCCAGCCCCCGCCGGCTCAGGCGGCAGGTGGCCCAACGGCCTTGGCACCCCTTCCGCGAGACGAGGTGACCGGGGCCCTGATTCTGGAATGGTTCGATGGCGAGCCGCAGCTCACCCCCTGGGCCCGGCGATGGGACGTGGTGGCCGATCACGCGGCATTGGCCCTGCAACGCTTTCAGCCCCGAGGCGGCGGACTGCTGGGCGTGCTCAAGCGGAGTTCGGGGCGGTTGGTGCGTTGGTTGGTGATGTTGGGGGTGCTGGCCTCCATCGTGGCCGCCCTGGTGCTGGTGCCCTACGAGTTTGCGATTCATTCGCGTGGGGCGGTCCAGCCGGTTGTCCGCCGCGACGTGTTCAGTCCCAGCGACGGCGAAGTCGCCGGCGTCACCGTGCGGCACGGTCAGCGGGTAACCGCGGGCGAGGTGCTGGTCGAACTTGGCAACGATGCCTTGGACTATCAATTGCAACAGACGCTGGCCCAGCTCCGTCAGGCCCGGACCACGATCGAGACCGTTCAGAAACAACTGCACGATCCCCGCTTGCCGGCCACCAACCGGGCCGAGTTGATTGCCCGACTCACGGCCGCCGAAGAGCAGCAGGTGAATCTGCAAGAGCAGCGCGGGTTGCTCATCGCCCGGCGCGAGCGACTGGTGGCCAAAAGCCCGATCGAGGGCCAGGTGATTACCTGGAACGTGGCCGAGACGCTGATGGCCCGGCCCGTGAAGGAAGGCCAGGTGTTATTGACCGTGGCCGATGGCGAAGGTCCCTGGCAATTGGAAATCCCGATGGCCGAGGACCGCCTGGGCGAACTGCTGCGCGCGCAGGACCAGGCCAGTTCGCCATTGGACGTGGAGTTCATTCTGGCGACCGATCCCCACACCGCGCATCGCGGCCGTGTGGAGCGAGTTGCCGAGCGGGCCGAATTGGATGACGAGTTGCGCAACACCGTGCTGGTGATTGTCGCCTTTGATAAATCGCGGCTCCCGCGGGAGCTGCTGCGTCCCGGTGCCAGCGCGACGGTGAAAATTCACTGTGGCGAGCGGCCCTTGGGCGAGGTGCTGTTTCACGATCTGGCTCAGTGGTTCCGCCGCGAGGTGTGGTTCCGCATGTAATACGATGGGCCGCTGGGCGGGCTTCCGTGGCTTGCCGCTGGGTCCGCTTGCTTGTCGTCCTCGCGACGGTTTCTCATCCCACGATCTCTTCTCATCGGACAAACCACCATGCATCGACATACCATGAGCGGGTGGCTGGGCCTGCTGCTGCTGGCCGCTCCCTTGGCGGCCCAACCCAGTAGTAAATACAGTGTCCGTGGCAACGATGTGATCCTGCCGCTGTGCCAGGTGGTGTTGCTTGAAGAGGCCCGCGTGTCGGTCGAGGAAGCCGGCCTGCTGGCGGTGCTGGAGATTCGCGAGGGCCGCCTGGTCAAGGCGGGCCAAGAGATCGGCCGACTGAACGACTCGCGACCGCGGATGGAATTGGAACAGGTCGAGGCCGATCTGAGCGTGGCCACCAAGCGGGCCAGCAACGACGTTGATATCCGCTTCGCCGTGAAAAACCTGGGCGTCTCCCGTGCCGAGTACGATCGGGCGCTCGAAGCCAATCGCATTCACTCGGGGACCATCACGCCCACCGAGTTGCGGCGGCTGCGGTTGGCCGCCGAGCGGGCCGAGCTGGAATTGGAACAGGCCCGTCACGAACAGGTGGTTAACGGAGTGGTGGCCCAGGCCAAGCAGGTGTCGGTCGACATGATGCAGCAGACCATCGAACGTCACGCGGTCAAGGCTCCGCTGACCGGCATGGTCGTCGAGCGCTACCGCGAGGTCGGCGAGTGGATCAGCCCGGGCGACCCGATTGTTCGTATCGTGCGGTTGGACAAGCTGCGCGTGCAAGGCTTTTTGAATGTCCGCGACTTCACGACCCGTGTGGTCGGCAGCCCGGTGTCGGTCGAGGTCCGCCTGGCGGGCGGTCGGATTGAACAGTTTCCCGGTACCCTGGCCTACGTCAGCCCCGAGGTCGAACCCGTCACCGGGGACTTTCGGGTGTGGGCCGAGGTCGAGAATACCAATCTGTGGTTGCAACCTGGGATGACGGCCACCATGACGATTCATCTCTCGGATGAACTCGCCGAGGCCGCCGCCGCTGGCATCCTGCAGAGCCGGCGCGAGGCCAACGACTCGCTGGGTGGCGAGAAGCGCTGATCGTGAACGGTCCCGATCGCTGCCGCCGCGAGCCGTTGTGAACACAGGTGTCCCAAGTGCCGTTCCCAAACCTTCGCGGGAAGCCGTAGGAAATTCGTTCATGGTTGCCGCCGCGGGAAACACGTCGCTGGCCAGTTTCCGTCGCCGGGGCGACGTGGTGGTCGAGCGGCATGTGGACCAGGGCCAACCGGTGTGGATGGTCAAAGACCCCTTGAGCCGGCAGTACTTCCGGCTCCGCGAGCAGGAGTATTTACTATGGCAGTGGCTGGACGAATCCCCGACGCTTGACGCCCTGCACGCGCGATTCCGCCGCCAGTTTCCTGAGGATCCGGCCACGCCGGAACAAATCCAACAGTTCCTGCAAAGCCTGGTCGCCAGCGGCCTGGTGGTCTCGACGGGTCCCTGGCAAGGCCGTCGGCTGTGGGAAGCACACAAGCGACGGCGTGCGATCGAGCGGACCAGCGGCCTGGCCAGCATCTTGAGCCTGCGGGTGCCGCTGGCCGATCCTGATCGCTTTCTGGATGGCCTGTATCCGTGGGTCCGCGGGTTGATGAGCCCCACGGCCGTGCTGCTAAGCTTTCTGCTCATGGCCAGCGCCCTGAGCCTGGTGATTGCGCAGTTTGCCGAGGTACGCGCCCGCCTGCCGGGACTGGACGACTTTTTCACTCCGCAGACCGCCGCCTGTCTGTTGGTGGTCATCGTCCTGACTAAGATTCTGCATGAATTCGGTCACGCGCTGGTGTGCAAACATCAGGGGTGTGAAGTTCACGAAATGGGCATGATGTTCTTGATTTTTATGCCCGTGTTGTATTGCGATGTCTCGGACTCGTGGATGCTGCCCAGCAAGTGGCGGCGGGCGATGATCGGGGCGGCCGGCATGTGGGTGGAACTCGTGCTGGCCTCGCTGGCCATGTGGGTCTGGTGGTTCAGTCATCCGGGGCTTGTGAACAGTCTGGCCCTGAGCACCGTGATGGTCTGCTCGGTGGGGACGTTGTTCTTCAATGCCAACCCCCTGCTGCGATTCGACGGTTATTACATTCTGTCGGACCTGTGCGAGACCCCCAACCTGCGTCAACGGGCCACCGACGCCTTGCACGGCCTGCTGGCCCGCTGCTGCCTGGGCCTGCATCGGGCCGACGCCCCACCAGCGACCGCCGGCCTGTTGACCTTTGCGATCGCCGCCACGGTGTATCGCTGGGTGCTGGTGTTTACCATTCTGTGGCTGCTGGAAAAAATGTTTGAACCCTACCGGCTGGAGATTCTCGGCCGGGGGCTGTCGGTGCTGGTCATCAGTGGCATGCTGGTCCTGCCCGGCGTGCGGTTGGTCCGCTTTCTGGTCCGCGCGGAGGTGCGGCAATCGATGAGTATCCTGCGACTGGGACTGACGGTCGGTGTGTTGGGCGGCCTCGGTTGGTGGGCGTTGACCTATCCCACCGAACACCGCGTGTTCTGTGAAGGCGTGCTCGATGTCCGCGAGGCCCGCCGGGTGTATGTGCATACGCCCGGGGCGTTGTCGGCGCGATTGGTGCCGGTGGGCCATCGTGTCACGGCTGGCACGGCACTGGCGCGCCTGGACAACGACACCATCGAGGAAGAACTCACCAGCCTGCGACATCAGCTTTCCGAGCAACGGGCCCAGGTGACCCAGCTTGAACAAGACCGGTTTCGCGATCCCGAGGCCGCCGCCCGTCTGCCCGCCGCCGAGCAGGCCGCCGATGAAATTGCGGCCCTGTTGACCAAGCGAACCGCCGATGCCGAAAAGCTGGTGCTGCTGGCCAGCGAGGACGGTGTGCTGTTGCCGGCCCCGCGGGTGCCGGGTCGCACGAGCGACGATGGGCCCTTGCCCACCTGGAGCGGACGCCCGACCGAGGACAACAACGACGGCGCCTGGCTCTCCAGCGGAACCCTGTATGGGTTGATTGGTCGGCCCGGCCGGGTTGAGGCCATGCTGTTGATTGACCAAGGCGACATCGAATACGTGGCCGAGGGGCAACGGGTCGAGCTGGTGTGTCACGGCTTTACAGAAACCGTCTGGCAGGGCACCATCGACGAGGTCGCGCGGCTCGACCTGCAGGCGGTTCCGCCGCAATTGGCCGCGCGGGCTGGCGGCCCGATTCCCACCCGCACCGACTCAAGCGGGCGCGAACGACCCTTACACGCCTGTTACGTGGCCCGGGTGGCCCTGGATGATCCCAGCGGTGGGCTTCGCCCGGGACTGCGGACCACGGCCAAAATTCATGTCGGCCAACAGAGCTGGGGCACCTGGCTGGCGCGGCAAGCGGCCCAGACGTTCAATTTCGATTGGTAACGCCCCGCCGGCTGGTTGGGCTTTATTCGAGTCGAATCGTGCCCCGCTCCAAGGCGTCAAGAAACGCGTGCATACTGCCCAGCAAATCGGGCAGGCCGGCCAGTTCTTCGGGCGTGTACCACGCGAACTCGGCCACCTCCTGGGGATCGGGGCGAAGGTCGCCCAACTCGATCCGTCGGACCTGCCACCAGGCCAGGCCAACGTCCCAGGCCGTCACGCTCCGCCAGACCGCCGAGATCGGCTGGACATCGGCCCCCAGCTCTTCGCGAAACTCGCGGGCCACCGCCGCGCTCTCTTCCTCGCCGGGTTCAATCCCGCCGCCTGGAAGGCACCACAACAGCGGCGCCGGGACGAATTGCGAACGCCGGATGGTGAGCAAGCGGCCCTGTTCGACCACGATCGCCACCACACCCTGACGCAGGGCGCGTCGGCTGGGAGTGGAGTGTTGGTTCACGATGGTTGATCCTTTTGGAAAGGCTTCGCACGCATTCCCGCGATTCTTTGTGAACACCCGTGGGTGTGACGCCACTGACCTTGCGGTCGGACGTGGAGGCAGTTCACACCTCGAGTCCGAGAATCCGCATCAGGGCCAGGGCGTTGCTCTTGGGCACCACGCCCGGCCGCATGGTGTAATCGAAGGTCATTTTGCCATCGACGAGTTGATCTTCAAAGTGAACATTGCGGGCCCGGGGGGCCAGTCCCTCGGCAATATCGGCCAGGGCCAGGTCGTGCGTGGTCACCAGGCCGATGGCGTTCTTTTCTAAGAGCGAATGGATCACCGCGCGGGCGCCGACCAGGCGATCGTGGCTGTTGGTGCCGTGCAGGATCTCGTCGAGCAGAAAGCACAGCGGCTGTGGGCCATCGGCCAAGTCGACTAGAGTGCGGATGCGGCGGATCTCGGCGTAGAAGTGGCTTTGCCCCTGCTGGAGCGAATCCTGCACTCGCATGGCCGTGCCGACTTGCAAGACCGACAACCGCAGGCGTCGCGCGCGAACCGGCGCCCCAGCCAGGGCCAACACGATGGCCAGACCCACGCTTCGCAGCAGGGTGCTTTTGCCACTCATGTTGGAACCACTGACCAACAGCAGGCCTGGCTCGCGGCCCAGGGTCAGGTCGTTACGGACGCAGCTTTCCAGTGGCAACAGCGGATGGCCCAGGCCCTCGGCTTCCAAGGTGGGGCCATCGTGGGTGAGTTCCGGCTGGCAGTTCTCGGGCCGCTCGAAGGCATAGTTGGCCAACGCCAGCAGACCCTCAATCTCGCCCACGCCCCGCAGCCAGGCCGGGATGCGAGGGCCGAAGGTCCGCCGCCAGCGCTCGACGGCGTACACGGTGTGTACATTCACACCGAGAATGAAGGCGATGGGCGCGAAAAACTGGTTCCGCATGGCGTTTTCATACATCGAAACCAAGCCAGCCAGCCGTTGAATCGCCTGCGAGGGGGCGCGGTTGGGCCCGGTGAGTTGCCCATGCAATTCCAGGAGCAAAGGCGATTGAAACGTCTGCTTCTCGAATAGGCCCAACACGCCGGCCAGCAGCTCCAAATCGCCCAGCGCCCGTTCGCCATTCTTGGAAAGATCGCGGAGTTCGCCCCGCAGCGTGGCCAGCAGAATGC
>JBJHDE010000152.1:0-9990 GCA_050486385.1 Planctomycetales bacterium
CCCGACTACGACGTGCTGATGGCCTACCAGCACTTCCGCCCTTCGGCCTGATTCGGGGCTCGTCAGCGGCGGGCGGGTGTCTGGGCCAAGGTCGAAAACACCGCCCGGCCCAACCTCACCACATCGTCCAGGTTCTTGGTGTTGGTCAACACGACCACGCCGCGTTGCCCCTGGGTATCGACGATGATCATGCTGGTTGATCCCCCGGTCTGACCGGTGTGGTCGGCCCATTGGTCCTCGCTGGCCAAGTGCCAACCCAGCCCAACCCGCGGGCCCGAGCCCTCGGCGGGTTCGCCCGGCGGGAGCAACGACCGACGCATCGCCCTGCCGAGTGGCCCCTCGGGCGGGTGGAGCATCGCTTTTAGGAACCGCTGCAGATCGCGGGGGCTGGACCGCACCGCCCCGGCGGCGGGAATCGCCGGCAATTTCCAAGGCGGCACCGGCTCGGCCGACGCCGAATGCGGTTGGGCCAGCTTGCCCTCACGCCCCGCCAACGTGCCCACGGCCGAATCCCGCATGCCCAACGGGGCGAAAAGCCGCTGGCTGATTAAGTCTTCGAACGATTGGCCGCTGGCGGTTTCCAACGCTCGACCGAGCACCCCATAACCCAGATTGCTGTACACATACCGCTTGTCCGGTGGGTCAGCGGGTTGAAAACTTTGCAGATAGGCGGTCAGTTGCGAGGGCGACAGGTCGGCGTAGGGGTCTTGCCGATCGCTCGGATTGAGGGGTGGCAATCGCGGCAGGCCCGATCGGTGCGCGGCCAGTTGAGCCAAGGTGATGGCGGCGTGGCCCTCGCGGGGTAACAGAACCGGCGGGTCAAAGAACTTCTGCACGGCGTCATCCAAGGCGACCTCGCCGTGCTCCACCGCCAAAGCCAACAGGATGCCACACATCGGTTTGGTCAGCGAGCCGATCTCGTAAATCGTGGCGTCATCCGGGGTTTCGTCTCGCAGGGCATGCACCCGACCCCGGTGGACCGTCGCCTGCTGGTCGCCCTCGATCGCCACGACCGACAGTCCGACCAACCGCTGGTTGAAATGCTGGCCGACCAGGGACTCCAGCCGAGCGGCGAGTGGCTCGTCGGCGAGGGCCAACCCACCGGCCAACCACAATCCAAAAACAATGGGCATGCATCGACTGTTTGGCACGGGGATTGCTCCTGACTGTATCCAGGTCTCCCACCCCGCTGTGAGACGGCGACGAGCCGTTGTTGACCGTTTTGGCGGGTGGACTTAAGGTATCCGACGTTCTTTGCAACCCTTTGGCTCGGCGCGATCGATGCTCTGCAAGCGTGTCATTCCGTGTTTAGACGTCGACCGCGGTCGGGTGGTGAAGGGAACGAACTTCGTCAACTTACGCGATGCCGGCGATCCGGTGGAAGTGGCCAGCCGCTACGAGGCCGACGGGGCCGACGAGCTGGTGTTTCTGGATATCTCGGCCAGCCACGAAGGCCGCAACATCATGCTCGACGTCGTCCGCCGGACCGCCGACGTGGTGTTCATGCCGCTGACCGTCGGTGGCGGAGTGCGGTCGCTGGACGATATTCGGGCGTTGCTGAATGCCGGCAGCGATAAAGTCAGCATCAACAGCGCGGCGATCCGCGATCCCGACCTGGTGCGGGATGCGGCGCGGCGCTTCGGTTCGCAATGCATCGTCGTCAACATCGACCCCAAACGGGTGGTTCGCGACGGCCGCACCGTGTTCGAGGTGCATATTAATGGCGGGCGTGTCCCCACGGGGCGCGAAGCCGTCTCGTGGGCCCAAGAGGTCGAGCGGCTGGGGGCTGGCGAGATTGTGTTGACCAGTATGGATGCCGATGGCACCCAGGATGGCTACGACCTGGAGATGACCCGCGCGGTGGCCCAGGCCGTGAGCATTCCCGTGGTGGCCAGCGGTGGGGCCGGCTGCCCCGATCACCTGGCCGATGCCATCGCCCTGGCCGGTGCCGACGCCGCCCTCGCGGCCAGCATCTTCCATTACGGCACCTACAGCATTCAAGAAACCAAGCGGCTCATGGCCGAGCGCGGCCTGCCAGTGCGGCTGGAACCTTCGGTCGCCAGCCCCGGGGCCTGAGAGTCGAAAAGCAACCACACCGCCCGCGGAAGCGTTCTCGCAGCGTTGCGAGACACGCGGGCCCCGCCAGAGATGGCCCACCGTCGAGCCTCCGCTCGCATCGGCCAGCCTCTGGCAAACGCCAAACGGCGACAATCAGCCACCAAGGAGGAGGCGGATCATGATCAAGGAGAATCACCGGCATATCGGACAAGGCGGCACGGCCAAGGTGCTGGCGGCAATGGTCCTGTTGGCGGCCTGCTCGTCGGTGGCCTGGGGTGCCGATCCCAAGGCCGCCCTCACCCAGCCGACGAATGTCGACTTCGTCAACGTGCCCATTCAAGACGTCTGCGCGACCCTGGCCTCCAAGCACGAAGTGGCTGTCAAGCTGGCCCCGGGCGTGCGGCCATCGCTGGCGGTTTCGCACACCGATTCGGGACCGCTCAAGGCGGTGCTGGCCAAGATGCTGGCCCCGCACGGTCTGATGTACGCCGCCGACGAAACGGCCATTTGGATTCGGCCGATCCCCCGCTAGGTCCGCGGGACGCCAGCCCCGGCTGGCCGAGGACAATCCGAAACACGACGGGAATCCGCTGGGGGTTGTGACCTCCAGCGGATTTCTGATTAGAATACCCTCGCTCGCACGCTGGCCTGGGCCACATTGGGGCGTTTGCGGAACTCGGAGCCTGGCGGCTTGTGAGGGTCCGATGAAGCCCTTGGGGTTCGCCGCCGCGTGTCGAGCCGATCCGACCTGAGGGGTGGGCACGCGCCTATTGATCCTCGTCGAAAAAAGTGGACATTGCCGCGAGCGTGCGCCCCCAGGTGGCGGCTGGCGCTTGCGGGGTGTTCGCCCCACGACGTGGCAGCGGCGCTGTGGGCACCACCCCCAACCCAACAAGCAACGTACCCCCGAGTCGTTTTGCGATGTGCCCGCCGCAGTGGTGCGGGTGGGTCTGGTGATTCCGGCACCCGCAGGCACAAGCCCGACTCCTTTCACTGAAGATGCTGCTACTGCTATGTCGTCCACTCAAGAAGAACTGCTGGGCCGGTATGCCCAGCAGCGGCAAGCCCTGGAGATTGACAAGTACTTCAAGGCCCTGGTCAAGCTGGACGGCAGCGACCTGCACATGAAGGTCGGCCGACCGCCGATGATGCGGGTCAAGGGGTCGATGACGCCGCTCAACCGCGGGCCGCTCAGCGATGAAGAGATGGTGCGGCTGTGCGTGCCGCTGTTGACCGAACGGAACGCTAAGATTTTTGAAAACGACGGCGGGGCGGACTTTGCCCACACCGTGGATGTCGACGGCGAAGACTGGCGGTTCCGCGTCAACCTGTTCAAGCAGCTTGGCCACATTGGCCTGGTGGCCCGCAAGGTCAACAACTTCATCCCCGACTTCGCCGGCTTGTACCTGCCGCCGGTGATGCAGAGTTTGTGCGAGTATCACCAGGGAATGGTCCTGCTGGCTGGCGTCACCGGAAGCGGCAAAAGCACGACCATTGGCTCGATGCTCAACTGGATCAATCGCAATTACCGCAAGCACATTCTCACCATCGAAGACCCGATCGAGTTTGTCTACTCGGAAGAAAAGTGCCTGATCAATCAGCGCGAGGTCGGCGTCGATGTGGTGGATTTTGAAGTCGCCATGAAGCACGCCGTGCGTGAAGATCCCGACATCATGCTGGTCGGCGAAATGCGCGATCGCGAGACCTTCAGCACCGCCATGCACGCGGCCGAGACCGGTCACCTGGTGTTTGGTACGATTCACGCCTCGACCGCGCCCAGTACCATCGGCCGCATCCTGGATTTGTTTCCGCAGGATATGCACGCCGCCATCCGGTCGTCTTTGGCGTTCAACATGAAGGCCATCGTCGCCCAGAAGCTGCTGCCCTCGATCAAGCCCGGGGTCTCGCGGGTGCCCACCGTCGAGGTCATGCTGTTCAACGGTTACATTCGCAAATTGCTGTTGGAAGAACGCGACGAGGAGCTGCCCGACGCCATTCGCAAGTACTCCATCGAGGGTATGCAGGATTTCACGATGAGCCTCAAGAGCCTGGTCGATCAGGACCTGCTCGACCGCGAAGTGGCCCTGGAGGTGGCGCCCAATCGCGATGCCCTCAAGATGGCCCTCAAGGGCATTCAGTTCAGCGGCGGCGTTTGAAGCCGCCAACCGAACCGGGCCCCGGGGTTCCAGGGCAATGGGGCTGCGGGGCTTCGGGGTGCAACAGGTCCAGACTCTAACACATCCCGCAACATCCGACACGGCGCGGGCCAAACGAAACGAGCACACGCGGTGGGTGGACAACACGAGAGAGGGCGGATGGGACGCTTCGGATGGTGGTTGATCGCGGGACTGGTGCCCCTGGGGATGATCGCGCCCGAGGTGGCCTGGGCCGCCGAGCGGACCGTGGGCGATTTGAGCGACTCGAACCCGTTTATACGCGGTCCCGGGTTTTACATCAGCATCGTCAAGCTGGTGTTGTTCGTGCCGGTGTTTTGGGCCTGGGCGTTCACGACCACTTGGGTCAGCGTCGATACCCAAACGATCAATTGGCCCAGCGACAAGTGGAACGCCCTGATGCTGGGCACGGGGCTGGGCGGCATTCTGCTGTTCTTTCTGATTCCCTGGTTCTGGTTGGGATACCCGCTGCTGCTGGCCGCCTACATCGCCCCGTTGTCGGTCTACATCACCAAGCGCAACGCCGCGGTCAGCGACTCGGAACGGGTGCTCACGCCCCAGCACATTCAAAATGTGCTCAAGAATCTGGGCCTCAAAAGCAAAAAGAAGCCCAAGGTCACCACGGTCAACATGGTGGCCACCGCGGGCAAGGACCAGCAAGAGAACCAGGTGCTGCTGCTGTCGGCCAAGCGACTGGAAGGTTTGAACAACGCCGAAGAGATATACACCAAGCTGGAAGAATTTCTTTCGCTGCCCATCCTCAGCCAGGGCACTCGGATTCAGGTCCAGCGGATGCTGATGGAAATCAGCCCGCAGGGCACCGGCGTCCGCTACCAGGTCAATGGCATGTGGGAGGTCGCGCCCGGCACCGATTTTGAATCGGCCAAGGGCTTTGTGGCAATTTGCCTACGGCTGTGTGGTTTGAACCACCAGGACCTGCGGAACGCGCAAGTCGGCAAGTTTCTGATCAAGGCCGGCAACCGCAAGATCAAAACGACCTTTCGCTTTCAGCCCATGAAGGGCGGCGCCCGGACCATCTGGGAGTTCGATCACGGCGAGAAGAAGCTCGAGGGTCTGGATCAGCACGGGATGGGCGAAAAGCTGTTCGAGCACGTCAAGGCGACCGTCCGTGTCAAGCAGGGCATTGTGATTGGCTCGGCCCCGGCTGGCGGCGGGTTCACGTCGGCATTTAACGCGACGGGCCACGCGCTGGATCGTTACAATCGGGCCTATGCCGAACTGGGCGACGCCGCCCGCCCCGAGGAACCGGTCGACAATGCCGAGGTCTTCACCTACGACTCGTCGGCCGGCGAGACGCCCTCGACGATTTTGCCCAAGGTCCTGCGGCAGTACCCGGAAGGCTACATCTGCCGGAACGTCACCGAGGCCGAGACCCTCCGCAACCTGCTGGAACTGGCCAACGACGACAAGATCGTCCTGCTGGGCACGCCCGCCAAGGAAGCCTGCGAAGCGCCCTACCGCTTTTTGATTCTCAAAGATTCTGCGGGCAATCGGATCCCCCCGCAGGAGTTTGCCGCCTCGTTGGTGGCGGTGGTGAATATGCGGCTGGCACGGAAGCTCTGCCCCGATTGCCGGGTCGAGTTTGAACCCGACGCGGCGCTGCTGCAGCGGCTGGGCATCAAGCCCGATCCCAACCGCAAGTATTACAAACAGTTTCAGCCCAATCCCGAAAAGAAAGAGGCTCCGTGTACCGCCTGCAACGGTCGCGGCTTTGTGGGTCGGACGGGGATGTTTGAATTCTTGGCGATGAACGATCACCTGCGGCAGGTCCTGGCCCAGGGTGTCAACCTGGACACCTTCCGCAACGAGGCCGTCAAGAGCGGCGCCCTGTACCGCTTTCAGCAAGATGGCGTGCGGCTGTTTGCCGAAGGCCTGACCAGCCTGGAAGAAGTGCAGCGAGCCTTGAAGGAAGGCTGACGACGGCGATTTTCCACTCACTTAGCAACCGGTTCTTCCGTCATGATTTACGCGCTGATTGTGGTTCTGGTCCTGGGAGCCTTCGCGGCCACGCTGGGTCGCGAAGGACTGTGGAGTGGTGTGTTGGCCACCGTGAATGCCGTGATCGCCGGCATCGTGGCCACGGCCTTCTACGAGCCCGCCGCCCAGTTCATGCAGGAACTGATGTTCGGCGCGACCTTCTACGTCGACTTCTTCTGCCTGGCGGCCATCTTCGGGGTGACCTTCGGCATTCTGCGGTCCATCACCGACAACATCGCCCGACGGCAATTGCACTTTCCACCCCTGGTCAATCAAATCGGCGGAGTCGTCGCCGCGGTGGTCTGCGGTTGGGTGACCGTCAGCTTTCTGAGCATGGGCCTGCACATGGCCCCGCTGGAGCCCCAGCCCTTGTTCGGTTCGTTCCAGGCCAAGCAAAGCAACTTCCTGGGAGTCCTGGCGCCCGATTATCAGTGGATGCACTTCTTCGGACTGGTTTCGACCGGGGCACTGGCCCCCCTGGACGAACAGGCCGCCGAAATTCGCTTCTTCGATGAATCGCCCGACGAGGTCGTCGACGTTTACCTGCAACGTCGGCAAAACTTCGGCACCCCCACCGTCGGCCCGGGCCAGGTGGTCAGACCGCCAGCCAATTGAACCGGCTTGATGTTGGTCCCCGCATCGGCCGCGATCGGCTGGACCATCGAACCAACCATCGGTCGGCAGCACAACTTCGGCCGACTTCACACCCGCTCTGATCGACGTGCCGTCAGGCTTCAATCCAGCAGGCCGTACTTTTTGAGCTTGCTGAAAAAGGTGCTGCGGTGCATTTCGAGCATCCGGGCGGCCCGGGTCTTGTTGCCGCCAGCGCGGTGCAGGGCCTCGACCAGCGTGGCCCGCTCGTCATCTTCCAGATGCGCGCGACGACCCAAGTGGTGATCGTCGTGCCCGTTGCCTTCGCCGCTGGCCAACGCGGCGGCCTGGTCGGCATGTTGCGCGACCTCGGGCGGCAACTCGGTCAAGGTCACCAGGTCGTCCCGAGCCAACACCACGGCCCGCCGCATGGCATTTTCCAACTGCCGCACATTCCCCGGCCACGTGTAACTTTTCAGCGCGGTCATGGCTTCGGGATCGATCCCACTGAGCCGTTTGCCCGCCTCGTCGCCAAACTGCTTCAAAAAGTGCAAGGCCAGTTCCAGCACGTCGTCGCCCCGATCTCGCAGTGGCGGAGCCAACAGGCTGATCACATTCAGCCGATAAAACAGGTCCTCGCGAAACCGCCCCTCCACGATGAGCTGTTCCAGCGGGCGATGCGTGGCGGCAATCAATCGCACATCCACGCGAATGCTGTCGTTGCTACCGACCCGCTCGAACGAATGCTCCTGCAACACCCGCAACAGCTTGGTCTGGGTTTCGAGGTTGATATCGCCAATTTCATCCAAAAACAACGTGCCCCCGTTAGCGCGTTCAAAGCGGCCAATCTTATCGCGTTCGGCCCCGGTGAATGCGCCTTTGACATGGCCGAACAGCTCGCTTTCCAACAACCCCGGGCTGAGCGCCGCACAGTGAACCGCCACAAACGGCCCCTCGTGCCGCGGACTGTTGTCGTGAATCGCCTGGGCGAGCAGCTCCTTGCCGGTGCCGCTTTCGCCACGAATCAGCACACTGGCCGAGCTGCGGGCGACCTGGGCCACCTGGCTCAGCACGGCATGAATCGCCGGGCTCGAACCCCGCACCGTGTGCCGCAGATCGGTCGACTCGGCCACCTCGCCGCTGGCGGTACTCGCGTCGCCGGGGTCGGTCTCGCGGTTGAGCAGTTCGCCTTGCAGAAACAAAATCCGCGCGCGGTGTTCGGCCAGTTCGGCCACTTTGCTTTCCAGTTCTCGCCGCAGACCCGCGATGATGCGGTGACCCTGGGCGCTTTGCAGCACCAGGCTCGTGGTGCGGGCCATGGTCACCAGAAAATTCTGGTCGTCGCTGCTGTAGGGCTCGCCATCGGCACGCGGACCCACCAGCATAATGCCCGCCAATTGCGGCCCGGCGTCCAGCGGCACCGCCAGGGTGGTTTCTAACGACAGCAACTGCTGTTGAGCGGCGTTGCCGTCTTGGGAGTCCTCGTGAAACAGCGCCCGAAGCGGCGTCTCGCGGTCGCGAAGTTCCAGGGCCAGCGGGCTGTGCCGCTTGAGCGCCGGAGGCATCGGGTGTCGGCCCACGCTGGAGATCAGCTCCAGGTCGCCTTGCGGATTCTGGGCCAGGTAGACCGCCCCGCGGGTGGCCTGCACGTTGGCCGTGGCGGTTTGTAGCATCTGATCGACCAGTCGCCCGGGTTCGATAAGCTGATCGACCGCGCGAGACAGCCGCCGCATGGCCTGATCGAGCTGGTACTTATCGCGGTAAAAGCGGCTATGGGTCCAACGCTGGAGCGACTCGCCCAGCCAGCCCATCAGCCACAGCATCAACAGCACCGTCAGGCCCACGATGACCACCGTGCTGCCAGCCACCGGTTCGGTGCCCACCATCAAAGCCCAACCCCCGTTGAGCAAGCAAAACAGGCCGGTCGCCACCCCACTGAGCAACGCATACAAACTCCACCGGCTCATCAGGCGGCCAGCGGCCATCAGCTTGTAGCGGGTGATGCTCACCGCGTAGGCCAAGGTCAGCAGCAGGCTACTGACCAGCATGGCCGGTTTGGTGAAACTGCCGGTGGCCACCACGGCCGGATGACTGGGCACCTGGGCCAGAATCCAGGTCATGGGCACCGCCGCCATCACCGCCGCCAGCAGAATCCACTTGACCTGGTTCCGCTCGGTGAGGGTCCGACTGTAGAAGTAGCGATGGACCAACACGCCCAGCCCCGCCGCAAACAGTCCGGCGGCGACAAACAGGTAGCTGGCCACCAACCACGACACCTGCGACAACCACCAGCCCACCAGTCGATCCGACCCCAACGTGGCCGGCACGGCATCCAACATGACGTGGGCCGAGACAATCGCCGCGATAATCGCCACCAGCCAGCCCAGCGGCAATCCATACACGGCCGCCAACGTCAGCCGGCGGTGATCGGCCAGCAGCCGGTGGGGCCGCGGAAAAGCCAAATAGAAGTGCAGCGTCACCGGCGGCACCAGCACGGCACACACCGCAAAGCCGTACAGCAACAGCGGCGCCCCAATCAACTCGCGCCAGTGAAAGCCGCCGATGTAGGCCATCACCGTGACCGCGCACAGCGCGAAGAACAAATAGGCCGAGGTGTCCCGCGGGCGATACCACAACACCATCGTGCCGATCGCGAAAATCATCAGCTTCAGCAGCAGCCACCCCACCGAAAGCAGCAGGCTACTGGCCGGCACCGGCTGAAGCTGGACCCACGCCCGCAGCTCCTCGGTGGTCGCACCGTCGGACCGCACGAAGTCCACCGGAACCACCCGAGCCAACGGGTCGGGCGAGTCGGCCGGCGGCTCGACCTGCACCACCCAGGGCTCCGAGGTTTCGTCGGGCGGCTGGAGATCGGGGCGATCCCACACCGCGACATTGGGGGAATCCATCCGGCGATCGTTGGGGATCGCCACGTCCGAGGCCTGCTGCTCGACTCGACGGACCTGCACAAAGTGATGGACGGCGACCCCACCAACCCGGAGGACCCCATCGCCCAGCCGCAATTCGCGATCCGCCGGAAAGCCTGGGGGGTATTTGGCATCTTCGACCTGCTCGATCCGCAGCCCTGGCGTCTGGCCATCCTGCTCGAACAGGCACACCACCCTGAGCCCATGCGTGCTAGAGACCCGCACCAGGACCAACACCGAAT
>JBJHDE010000153.1:0-8087 GCA_050486385.1 Planctomycetales bacterium
CCCTTGGCGGCCTTCAGCAGCACCGGGTAGCCCAGCCCCGCGGCCAGCTTCTCGGCCGCTTTTGGATCGTCCAGCGGTTCGCCACTGCCGGGCAACACGGGCACCTGAGCCTGTTCGGCAATCGCCCGTGCGGCAATCTTGTCGCCCAGGTTCTCCAGCACGCTGACGCTCGGCCCCACGAACTTGACGCCGGCCGCTGCGCACTGCCGGGCAAGTTCGGGGTTCTCGCTGAGAAAACCGTAGCCGGGGTGAATGGCGTCGATCTGGTGAGCCCGGCACAGGTCAATCAGACGCGGGATGTCGAGATACACCTTGATGGGCTCGCCGCCCTCGCCAAGCTGATAGGCCTCGTCGGCCTTAAAGCGGTGCAGGGCGTAGCGGTCTTCGTGCGAGTAGACCGCCACGGTACGGATCCCCAATTCGTAGGCCGAACGGAACACCCGGATGGCGATCTCGCCACGATTGGCCACCAGCAGCTTTCGGATCGGTGTCGGCATAGCGCAATGATGCAGCAGGGGGGGAGGGAGCGGACGGGATGCTTGTAGGCAACGCGGGCGGCTCGGGGGTGGGGCGAACCTGAGCCGGTGGCCGCGCGACCAGAGACGTTGTAAGCCAGCGGCCCCGAATTTTGAAGGTTCCGCACTGCCCCCTCGTTTGAGGAATCCGAAGCCGACTGCATCCGACGACCCCACCCCCAGCGAACAGCACAGCGGATCGAGTGGTTGCTGGAAATCGCTCGGCCCTGGCTTGCCGGACCGATTGGATCGGGAAACTTGGTGTTCGATGCGGGAAACGCGGGCGGGGCGCGATTGACGGCGGTGGCTGGGTGGGCATAGTGTCAGGGTCCGAGTTCCTGGCCCGGCCCCCCAGCAAGTGTGAACCAGCCCGATGTCCGACGCCGATGCTTCGAACGCGACCGAGCCCATCCTAGTGAGGGTTGGGCGAGGAGAACCCGGGGCATTCCAAGAGGCGATCGACCAGTTTGGGGCCTTGGTGTGGAGTTTGGCCCGGCGGCTCAGCCCGACCGCGGCCGATGCCGAGGATGCCGTGCAGGAGATATTCGTGGACTTGTGGCAAAGTGCCTCGCGCTACGATCCCTCGGTGGCGGCTGAAGCCACCTTCGTGGGGTTGATTGCTCGACGCCGCTTGATTGACCGCGCCCGCAAGACCGGGCGTCGCCTGCAACCGGTCCCCATGCCCGAGGAGTTGCCTCCCGGCGACGAGAGCCCGGTCGAGGCGATTGAGACTCGCGACGAGGCCCGTCGCGTGGAACGCGCGATGGATGATCTTCGTCCGGCCCAACAGCGTGTGCTACGCATGGCCATTTTTCAGGGATTGACCCACGAGCAAATTGCCTCGGAGACGGGGCTACCGCTGGGGACCGTCAAGACGCACGCCCGCCGCGGATTGATGAAGCTTCGAGAACGGCTGGCCGCCTCGACGTCGGGAGGCGTGGTATGAACCGCATTTCGGAGAGTTCGGTGGACGAGATTTCGCGATTGGACGCCCTCCTGATCGACGAGGCCCTGCAAGGCCTCAGCTCGGCCGAACAGGTCGAGCTGGATCGGCTGTTGGCCATTCATCCCGACGCCGATCGCGATGCTTACGGCCTGCTGGTGGCCGAGTGCGATTTGAGTCAGCCTGGCGACGGCGAGCCGCTGCCCAACGAATTGCGACTCAAGCTGTCCTCGCAAGCGGTGCCGTTTGCCCTTCCGGTACCGACCGCGGTGCCGGATGCCGCCCCGACAATCGCTGCGTCTGCGGTTCCCTTAACGGGTCGCTGGAGCGCGGCGACGCCCTGGCTGGGCTGGGCGGTGGCGGCGGGGTTGCTGCTGGGCTTTATGATCACGCCCAATCCCACCAACAGCCAACCCGTCTCGGAGCAAATGCTGCAACGTGTCGGCGATGCCGTCCGCTGGGGTTGGCAGCCTCAGGGCAAAGTGCCCTGCGCTGGGCATGTGGTCTTTAGCCCGCGACGGCAAAAGGGCCTGGTCGTGTTTCGCGGCCTGCCGGCCAACGATCCCAACAAGTGGCAGTATCAGCTTTGGATCGTGGATCGCGGTCGCCCCGGCGATCACCCCGTCGATGGCGGCGTGTTCAACGTGTGCCACGAGGATCCGCGGGTGCCCTGCGTGATTGTGTTCGATCCCAAGCTGCCGGTCAGCGACCCTCAAGGCTTTGCCCTGACCCGCGAGCAGCCCGGCGGAGTGGTCGTCTCGCAGCAGAACGACTTGATCGCCATCGCCGAGCCCGACGACGACGAGTGATCGCCCCCGCTGGGGCAACCCCACGTGCCCCCGTCTGCTGATCCCCGCGTCACGCTACGATCGAGACTCGTGCCACGAGACTCGTTCAAGGTGTTACCGCGGAATCGGCCAACGCTTGCCGGAAGCGCTCGACGCCGGAATCCTTCACCCCAGGTCCTACGCGAAGCGGATATCCAGTGTCCGCATGTAGGTACACAGTCCGGCGTCTTGAATAGGCAACACGATAGCGTCCTGGTCGCTCTCGTTGTGGTGCGAGTGCCACCAGCCGGGCGGCGTGGTGAAGGCGGCTCCGGGAATCCAATCGGCCCGGTGACCCTCGCGGACCGTGCCGTCGTCGTTGAGCTGCTCGCCAATCAAGGTGTAGGTTCCCGGCGCGGCGGCCACGCAGAGGTCGAGGGCCACCGAATTGTGCCGGTGCGGCTTCTGCCAACTCTGGGCCGGCAACACATTGAGCAGGCTCCACAGGGTGTGGGTCACCGTCAGCGTCTGGGGCGTGGCGGCATTGCCCAGCAGAATGCCCCGGCGGTTGCGCTGCTCGGCCCCCGGCGCGCTGGCCACGGCGTCGAGTTCCCGCTGCATCCGCTCGGCCCGAAAGTGCGTGGTCCGGAACCGCGGCTCTTGCACGCTGGCCCCCAGATACCGCAAAAGCGGTGCATCGTGGACCCAGTACAAGGCCGCATCCTCCTCGGCGGCATGACGCACCTGGGCGGCCGCCGGCAGCACGAATACGTCGCCCGTGGCCCAGTCCAACACGCCCGACTCGCCGCCGCGAATGTTGAACTCGCTCTGGCCGCGACCGCGGATCACGTAGAACAATTGGCTGGTCGCCTCGGCCTGGGTCTCCAGCGATTCCCCCGGGCGGATGTGGGCCATCGAGGCCAGCAAGTTCGGCGTGGTGGCTGGTTCCGTAAGCCCCAGGGCTTCGGACAGATCAAACGCCGCTACGCCCGTGGGATTCTCGGCGGCGTGGCTGGCCGGGCCGATGGCGGCCAGGGGCACGCCGGGCATCTCGGGATTGGCGGCGCTGGTGTACTCGTAGAAGCGGACGTCGGTGGTCCAATCGGTCCGAGGTTGGGTTTGGCTCGACATGGCGCGGGATCCCCACGGCTGGAGGCTGGGCTGATCGGACCCCTGGGGCCCCATGTCATCCTACTGGCCTTTTCGGGCGATTCCAGGCGACTGGCTTGTGCGTCCCACCCAAACGAGATTAGGATTGGCGACTCTTGCTTGCTCCCCACTCCCCCGGGCATCCGATGACTCAGCCAACTTCGCGTCGCAGATTTCTTCAGGCATCGTCGGCGGCCGTGGTTGGCGGTTGGTTGGCGGGCCCCTTCGAGACCGCCCGCGGCTTTGGCGCCAACGACACCATCAACGTCGCGTGCCTGGGGACGGGTGGTCGCTGCCGGCGATTGATGACCCGCCTGGCCGATCTGCCCAACGTCCGCATCACGGCGGTGTGCGATGTCTGGGATCACCACCTGGCCGAGGGCAAGAAGCTGGCTCACCCCGACGCCCGGCAAGAGAAGGACTATCGCCGACTGCTGGAACGCGACGACGTGGACGCCGTGGTGATCGGCACGCCCGACCACTGGCACGTGCCCATGACCGTGGACGCCTGCACGGCCGGCAAGGACGTGTTTGTTGAAAAGCCGCTGACGCATTCGGTAGAAGAAGGCGAGCGGGTGATCGAGGCCCAAAACCGCCACAAGCGGATTGTGCAGGTCGGCACGCAACAGCGGAGCATGCCGCACCTGATCGAGGCCCGCGAGATTATTCGCTCCGGCGTCCTGGGCAAAATCCACAAGGTCCACATGTCGTGGAACCGCAACCACGGGCGTTGGGTGCGGGGCGACCTGCAGATTCCGCAGTCCAGCGTGGACTGGAAGGCCTTTTTGGGCGCGGCGCCGGATCAGCCGTTTGATGCCTACCGCTTTCGCAATTGGCGGTGGTTCTGGGATTTCGGCGGCGGGATTTTCACCGACTTGATGGTCCACTGGATGGACACCGCCTACTGGATGCTGGACCTGAGCCAGCCCAGCGTGGCCATGAGCATTGGCGACCACTTCGGCGCCAAGGACCTGTGGGAAACGCCCGACACGGTGCAAACGCTGCTGCGGTTTCCCGAGCAGGAAGTTCAGGTCCACTTTGAAGGCACGTTCGTCAACCACAACCACCGGGCCCAGATCACCTTCATGGGCACCGAAGCCAATTTGTACTGCGATCGCGGTCGCTGGGAGCTGCATCCCCAGCGGGGCAAGCCCGTCGAGGCCCGCGAGCGGATTGTCGGCGTCTCGGGCGTCCGCGGGGCCGACTTCTTCGAGGAGGTCGACGGCGAGCGGATGCACCTGGAAGAGTGGCTGGCCAGTGTCCGGACCCGCGAGACGCCAAGTTGTCCGGCGGAAGAAGGCGTGCGTTCCGCCGCAGCCGCTCACCTGGCCAACGCCTCGCTCCGCAGCGGCGAAGCCGCAACCACCCCCACCGAGACCCTCGGCGCCGCCTTCACCGCTTACGAGTGGCTCGGGTAAGACGCTTTGGCCGGTACACCTCGCCGAGTTCGCGGAAGCAATCCGCGAACTCGGGTTCTTTGAGGTTGCCGGGAGGCGGCCTTTCAGCTTTCCAATTCGAGCCACTTCTCGTCATCTAAGTCGCGCTCGTAGTCATCGGCCCCTTCGAATCCAAGCTCGGTGAGTTTCTTGAAGTAGGGTTGATAGTCAAACTCGCCTTCGCAATCCCAGGGGTCGAGATCCCAAATCGCATCGGCCATCCAAGCCATCCATCGCGGTGGTGCTGGCCATTGTCGAAAATACTCGATTCGCTCGGCTTCGCTTTTGTCCTCTTGCTTCCACCATTCTCCAAACACCGTGACGAGCGTTTCCCCTTCGCCCATACGCCATCGCATACTGTAGGGATGCGAGTTTTCGGCGAACACCCATGGTGGCGGAACAGCGCCATACTGGTCGAGCCACTGAGCAACTCTCGACTTGTACCATTCGGCTTCTGCGTACTGTCCCATATGCGTGTCTTCACAGCACGACGAGAATGACGTCGGTTGGGTGCATCGTAGGTGAAACAGCGGCGGTCACCGGGCCGCCGCCAAGGAACCATTGTTTCAGAAACAGTGGTTTCGGCGGCTCCGGCTCACCGCTTTGTTGGCGACTGGGCTGGGACCATAGCACGCAGTATCGGATCAGTTGCTGTTCGGGAAGGGCTCACGAGCGAAGCATCAGTTGGACTCCGATACCGACGCTGATGTGAACAACCATGAAAATGGCCCCGATCAAAAAGGATCGTTTGATCTCAACGCCGAACATGGCGGAGACCGCAACCGCAAGCAGGGCTGCCGCGACGAGTGCCGCAATGGCAATTCCCGCGATTCCCATCACGGATACGAGACTCAGCGCCAATACCGTTGTCCCAATCGACGCGACGATTGCGACGAGAATTGCCAAGCCGAATCCAATGTCTTCATCGGTGACTGTCTTGAGGAGGACCATGAGAACAAGAGCGTCGATTGCAATTCCAAGCATGGCTGTGTCTCCAAGTGGTTAGACGGTCTAACGCTGTGGCTAAAAAGTTCCGTGTCGATCACCTTGAGGCGGCATACTTGCGCCCGACTCTCCGGATGGCAAAGCCTCCGGCCAGCAGGTGCCTGGCGAACGTATTCAGACAGGTGTGGGCCGTCACACGTTGGGTGAAACCCGGGCGGGGAACGGACAACCATTGCCAAACCTCTCCCCACAAAGTTGTGTGCCGGTCTCAATCAAAGTAAGGCCATTCTTTGCGGGGGGGCAAGCCAGAACTTCCTTAGGCCAAGAAAAAGGGGGCGGGCGCATTATAGTTTTTCCTTCTGGTGTGTCTGACGGGTGTCGGGTCAATTGGCAGACCCATCGGGCAAGCGGGCCCAGAATCCCCCAGGATCTTGATGGCTGATCCACCTTTGGGCGGGTCCGAGGGCCCGCTTCCGTCGGATGAGCCTTTTTCCCACCGGGGGCTATTGCAAATGATATGCATTTGCTTGATCCTGGGGGCTGGCGCTGCTCGCCTTTTCGGCTGACCGTCGACGCGCGGGACCAGGCCCCAGGCCCCGCAAGGTCAGGGGGAGTTGTCAGGCCCCGTCGATCGGGCGACCCGTGGGCAGCAAACTGGCCGACCCCATCTCGGGATCCCTGAGGAATGAACTCCACCAACCTGGATGTCTTGATCGTTGGGGCGGGCGCCGCGGGTGTCGGCATGGGCGTGGCCCTGCGGCATGCGGGCGTCGAGCGAATGCTGCTGGTCGATCGCTTCGGCGTGGGCGCCTCGTTCGAGCGGTGGCCCCGCGAGATGCGGTTCATCACCCCATCGTTCGCGACCAATTCCATCGGCATGTTGGACATCAACTCCATCGCCGTGGGCAGCTCGCCAGCCTACATCCTGCAAACCGAGCACCCCAGCGGCCAGCAATACGCCGCTTATCTGCAAGGCGTGGCCCAGTTTTTTCAACTGCCGGTCCGCAAGGGGGTCGATGTCCAGAGCGTCGCCTCCGAAGACGGCGGCCTGGTGGTGACCACCTCGCAGGGTGTGATGTGCGCCCAGCATGTCGTCTGGGCCGCCGGCGAGTTTCAATATCCCGAACTGCAGCCGTTTCCCGGGGCCGAGCACTGCCGACACAATGCCACGATCCCTTCCTGGTCGTCGGTCGAGGGCGATAGGGTGGCCGTGATTGGTGGCTACGAGAGCGGCCTCGACGCGGCCATTCATCTGGCCAAGCTTGGCAAGCAAGTCGTGGTCCTTGATCGGCAGCAGAAACCGCCCTGGCGGAACGAGGCGTCGGACCCCAGCCTGGGCCTTTCGGCCTACACCGTGGATCGCTTTCAAGATCCCGAAGTTCACACCCGGGTCAAGCTGGTGGAAGGGGCCGAAGTGTTTGAGGTCCGCCGCGGAGAAGATGGGCTTACGATTTTTTGCGTCGATGGAGGCGATTTCACCGTGCCGACTCCGCCGATTCTGGCCACGGGTTTTCGCGGAAGCACCCAACTTGTGGCCGAGTTGTTTGAACGCCGCGACGATGGCTTTCCATTATTGAACGAACGGGACGAGTCGACCCTCACGCCGGGTTTGTTTCTTTCGGGTCCGATGGTGCGGCACGATCGTCATGTGTTTTGCTTTATCTACAAGTTCCGTCAGCGCTTCGCGGTGGTTGCCCGGACCATCGCCGAGCGGCTGGGGCATTCCGGCGAGGCCCTCGAAGGCTACCGGCAGTGGGGCATGTACCTGGATGATCTGTCCTGCTGCGGTGAAGAGTGCGTGTGTTGAAACGTCGGCACGTTGTTCGGGTGGTCCACACATGCCCCGGGCAAGCGGCGTGTTGAAATTGATTGATCCGGACGACGGAATCGAAACGTATGACCGCCATCGCTCCCGTCCGCGGAGTCCACACCGTTCTGGTGATTGGCAAAGAGAACGTCGGCAAATCGCAACTCGTCTCGTCACTGGTTGGCGTTCCAGCGGGGGCCAGCAATTTCCGAGGTTCAACCGTCGCGGTGGAGCGGTATCGCACGGCGGAACGAGACTTCGTCGATACGCCCGGGGTCCTGCGGCATTCGGACACCGTGACCACTCGGCTGACGTTGGAGGCCCTGGAGGCCCACGAGACCGTCTTGCTGGTGGTGCAGGCCCAGCAGATCGACGACGACATGGCCGACCTTTTGCCATTGGTGCGGGGCAAGCGTGGCGTGGTGGCCGTGACCTTCTGGGATGTGGTGGCCAAGCAGCCCGCCGCCCAACTGGCCATCGATCGGCTGGCGGCCGAGGCCGGCGTTCCGTTTGTTTGTGTTGACG
>JBJHDE010000153.1:8097-9971 GCA_050486385.1 Planctomycetales bacterium
TGTTGACGCCCGACATCTTGGCGCCGCGGAGCGATTGGCGTTGCTCACCTCGCTGGAATCGCCGGGGACCTTTGCCACCGAGCAATTATCGAACCGTGCCGGCTGGCGGGTCGAGCCGCGTCCGGGTTGGTTAGAACACGCGGTGTTGGGGCCGTGGTTGGCCACACTGCTGCTGTTGCTTCCGGCCCTGCTGACGATTTATGGAGCCAACCGCCTGGCGAACGTCGTGCATCCTGGCGTCGAAGCGGTGATGGAACCGCTGGTCGCTTGGGTACGGACCGCGGCCCCGGCGGCAATCCGATGGATGCTGGTTGCCGAACACGACGGTTTCGGATATGGCTTGCTCAACATGGGACCATTCTTGATTGTGTGGGCGCTGCCAACCGTGTTGTTGTTTTCGGTGATCCTGGGCGTTTACAAATCGAGTGGTCTGGTTGAAAGATTGAACGCCGCGCTGCATCCCTGGGTGCGGCCGTTGGGCCTGAGCGGTCGTGATCTGGTGCGGATCGTCATGGGCTTTGGGTGCAATGTCCCCGCCGTGGTGAGTACGCGGGCCTGTTCGCGGTGCTCGCGGGGGCCGGCAATCTCGGCCATCGCGTTTGGCGCGGCGTGCAGTTATCAAATGCCGGCGTCGCTGGCGGTGCTCAACGCCGTGGCCGTGTCCAACGGCCTGAATCCGGTGATGCTGACCCTGGCGTTTCTGGGGTACTTGTTCATCACGACGGTGCTTTATCTGTGGTGGACCGCCCCACGGCAGGCAACCAGTTCACTGAATGTCCTGGTCACGCCCCGGCGGCCGTGGATGCAGTGGCCCTCGTGGGGCAGTGTGTATCGCGAGGCGCGTGGGACGGTCGTGCAGTTCGTGTTTCAAGCACTGCCGATTTTCGTGGTGATTTGTCTGGTCGCGTCGCTGCTCACCCAAAGCGGCGTTTTGCCCTGGCTGGCGATGGGATTGGAACCCCTGATGGCGGCGGTGCGACTTCCCGGCGAGACGGCCCTGCCCGTGGTGCTGGCCTCGATTCGCAAAGACGGCATCTTCCTGCTGGCCGCCGATCCCACATCCGCGGAGCCGTTGAATTCGGTCCAGGTGCTGACAGCGGTTTATCTGGCGGGTGTGTTGCTGCCCTGCCTGGTGACGGCCTGGACCATTGCCTGGGAAACCTTCTGGCGGTTTGCCGGTGGTTTGCTGTTGCGGCAAGCGGGGTTTGCGTTGGCGTTTTCGCTGCTGTTGGCCTGGGGCGGGGCCTGGCTGTTGCCGTGACCTGGCCGAAACGCCGCCGGCGCCCGCGGGCCATGTGGTCGGCCGTAGCCGGTGCGATTATGCTGTCACCACGGTCGAACGATTCGTGGGTCCTGACAGCGAGTGATTGGCAATGCGATGTTGGCTTGGTTTCGTGGTGTTGGTTCTTTCGGCCAGTTGGGCCACGGCCGACGAGCGGCCGAATGTGCTGTTCATTGCGATTGACGATCTCCGCAACGATGTAGGCGAGTTCGGTGCCGATCACGCCAGCACGCCCCAACTGGATCGCTTCGCCCAATCGGCGCGGGTCTTCACGCATCATTATGTGCAGGTTCCGACCTGTGGGGCCTCGCGGTGTGCGTTGCTCCGCGGCCGCTATCCGACCCAGCGGCCGCATCTGGGTAACAACGGCATTCGCGCGACCCAGGGCGATTGGGGACAGCAAAGTTTGCCGGCGGTCTTCAAGGCCCAAGGCTACCGGACGCTGGCATTGGGCAAGGTCACGCATCATCCCGGTGGGCTGACTGGCCGCGGTTGGGCCGAGGGCCCCGAAGAACTGCCGGGCGTGTGGGACCGTTGCTGGATTCCTGACGGGCCCTGGGCCAATGCCGAAGCCATGATGCATGGCTACGCC
>JBJHDE010000154.1:0-9947 GCA_050486385.1 Planctomycetales bacterium
GCCGATGTGATGATGGGCGTGCAGCGGGCGACGATCTCGACGGGATCCTCGCAGGCGGCCAAAGCGTTTTCAAAGATGTTGCGAAATACCTGCCGCATGGCGAACGGATCGACTTCGCAGCCGCTTTCTTGGGGGCAGCCGAAGGCCGTGAGCTGGACGGTGCGATTGGCGCGCTTCAAGTCGAGTTCGTCCCAGGCCTCGCGAACAATCGTACACAGGTCCACCGGCTTGGGCCGTATCTTCAGTGGGGCGGCGTAGGCGCGGACCTCCTCGTAAAGTCGATGCAAATCGTCCTGGGCCACCTGCACGCGGTGTACCAACCGCACAGCTTCGGGCCGATCCTGTACGCGGCGGGCCAGCATCTCAAGGCAGGCCTGGCTGCGTTGCAGGGCATTGCGGCTTTCGTGGGCCAGGCTGGTCATCGCCTCGCCGATGGCGGCCAGGCGTTCGCTTTGCAGCAGCAGTTCTTCGGACCGTTTCCGTAAGGTGATGTCCAAGGCCATGGCCACGTACACGGGTTGATCGTCCAGATTGCTGGCCTGGACGTGCAATTCAATGGGGTAGTGCGAGCCATCCTTGCGTCGGTGGACTGTTTCATAGAACACCCGCGGCGGGTCGCCGGTTCGCAGCCCGCGGAGCTGGGTTTCCAAATCGCCACGCGAAGTCTCACCCACGAGCTGCTCGGGCGTCATGTCGCGCAGCTCGTCCATGGTGTAACCCAGGTTCTCGCGGGCTCCGCGATTCACCAGCATGAAGTGAAAGCTCTCGGCATGAAACACGTAGACTTCATTGAGCGAGTCTTCCAGAAACCGACCCAGGGCCATGGCCCGTTGTTCGACGCGCCGCCGTTGAGAGATGCGTCGCAGACTGGCCTGCAACAGTTCGATACTGATGGGCTTCAGAATATAGTCTGCGGCGCCCAATCGCATGGCGGCGATGGTGCTTGAGATATCGGCGTGGCCGGTGATCACAATCACATCGGCCTCGGGCGCAGCGACCTTAATCCGCGGCAGCCACTCCTCGGCCGTACCGTCGGGCAAGCGGCGATCCAGCAGGATGACCGCAAACTGGGCCAAGTCCACCCGGGCCAGGGTCTCGGCTCCGCTGCCCACGGCGGCCACGGTGTGAGTGTCCAGTTCCAGGATATCGCACAGATTGCTGCGGGTGTCGGAGTCATCGTCGACAATCAGGATCCGCAGCCCCGCCGTGTCGCTCATGGTGCTTCGTCAATCCGTTGGGAAAGGGTTTCAATCGTCTCAATCAACGCCGGAACGTCAAACGGTTTGTAACACACCGCGTCGGCCCCTTCGGCCAGGGCCAACCGCACGAGTTCTTCCATCTCGTCGCGGAAGCCGGTAATCAGCACGGTACGGACGTCGGGCGACGTGGCCCGCACTTTTTGCAGCATCTTGTGGCCGTTGCCGACGGGCAACTTCATATCAATCAGCACCACCTGGTAGCGGCCGCGGGCCAGTTGATCATTGGCCTCGTTTTCGTCGTGCGCCACGGTCACGCGGAAACCTCGATCACGAAGAATGTCCCACAGGTTGGCGCATAGCTGTTGGTCATCGTCCACAACCATGATCAGCGGTTGCCGGAGCGCTTCGTCCACCAAGGGCAACAGTTGGCCCAAGTCGACCGGTTTGGCCAACACATGCCACAGACCCGCTTGCTTGGCTTCGGTAATCGTCTCGGTGGTGGCGTAGGCCGTGACAATCATCGCCACGGTGTCGGCCCGCACCTGGCGAATTTCGCGATACAGGGTCAGGCCGTCCATCCCGGGCATTTTGAGATCCAGCAGGGCAATATCAAACGGGTGTTCGCGAACCAACTCCAATGCCGCCGCTCCATTGGACGCGGTTTGGACCCGGTAACCCATCTCGGTAAGAATATCCGAAAGGTTCCTCAACGTGTCCAGGTCGTCGTCCACGACCAGAATCGTTGGTACTTGCTGATGGTTCATGCTTCGGAAACCTTATGATCAGAACATGTGATGCGGGCCTCAGCCAACGTGGGCTCGGTCTGCAAGCACAGAGTGAAAGTTGTGCCTCGATGCAGTTCGCTTTCGAC
This sequence comes from Planctomycetales bacterium, assembly GCA_050486385.1. GTDB lineage: Bacteria > Planctomycetota > Planctomycetia > Pirellulales > Pb10988 > JBJHDE01. The sequence goes on from JBJHDE010000154.1 coordinate 2,071, forward strand.
CTGGATCGAAGCCTCGTTCTTGTCGATGATCGCCCGCGCAATGGCCAACCCCAGGCCAATGCCGCGGGCCTTGGTGGTGTATAGCGGTTCCATGATCCGTGGCAGAACTTCCGGGTGAATGCCACTTCCGGTATCCGACACACGCAACTCGACTCGGTCATCGGATCTGCGAGCGGTCAGCGTCATGCGTCCGCCTTGGGGCATGGCATCCTGGGCATTGCGCAACAGATTGGCCACCACGATCCGCAACTGCTCGGCATCGGCCAAGACCAACGGCAAGTCGGGTGGGCAGTCCACGCCAAGCTCGATGGTGCTGGCCAGATTCGTCAACTCGATGGTCTCGTGAAGCCACGGCTCCAAGGCAAACGCCTTGAAATGCGGCAGCGGCATCCGGGCAAAGTTCGAGAGCGCCGTGATCACGCCATCGGCCAGCCCCACCTGCTTCTCAATCCGTTGCAGATGCTCGCTCTGCTTTTCCTTCGATGGCGAGCGGGCGTTGAGCAAATAGTAGACCGAGGTCTTGATGACATTCAGCGGGTTCCGCAGCTCGTGGGCGATGCCGCCGGCCACTTGACCAATGGCCACCAACCGCTCGGACCGTTCGCGGCGCGCCCCGTACTCGGTCTGATAGGCGTCTTCAATGAGGGCCAGATCCAGGTCGAGCCGCTTATTCAAGGCCACCAGTGTCGCCAGCAACTCGGATAATCCTCCGGGTGGGGGGGTGTCGGCCCACACACGCTCCACGGCTCGATGCAGACCGCTGCGCAACCGCGCCATGGCTACATTGGTGTACACCTGTTGCAGGCCCAGTTCGACGTGGCGATGGCCCGCCCGCCATCGGATATAAACTTGTCGGGCGTCGTAGGCCCGGCTGTGCAGATCGCGGAGCCAATGGGTCAACGTGCTCTTGAGCCGCTCGATCTGCGCCTCTTCGCCGGTCAACACCCGGGCGGCCTCGGGAGTGCGGAGGATCTGGTCGTAGAAGTCGTCAACGAGTTCGGCAAAGTAGGGTTCCAGCAGGTGGGCCACCGCGTGGATGCGGTCGGCGTCGGCGTCGGTCCAGCCGACATACTGTTCGAGTTGCTGGAAGCGTGCGAAAATCTGCTCGGGATCCATGAGCCGTTTCCGTGCGGTGGTTGCTGTGGCAAAACAAAGAAACGCCCAGCAACCGCTCGGATCTTGGCGGTCGGGGCGTTCATCGCAATTCCTGTGAGCCACCTGTCATGAGCAACTCGACGTTGAGGATTAGACACCGGAATGCGGGAAAATGCAAAAGGCAAGTCGAGCGGATTGGGCGGAATTTCGGCTGGGCGCCATCGGGAATTCCCAGCCGATGGGGCGTTCCCATCCGGGTAAGCGGGTTCTAAGCTAGAAGGATCGACCGGGAATTCCGGATCTGGGGCCCTCGTTTCCAGTTTGGGGGAGCGTCCCGGGCCCGACTTGGTCTGGGGGCCGCCGCCGCGGAGCGCAGCATGGTTTGGACGAAGCAGCTACTCGTGGCCGTTGTCATGACGATGGCCGGGACCGTCCCCGTGGCCGGACAGTTCGCCCAAATCGGTGGCGAGTTTTCCTGGGACGAAGACTTCAGCGAGCTTCGCCCCGGCCGGCGGAACTACGATCCCGAGGAGGTGCCCACGCCCATGCAAAAGGCCGTGGCCCAGGGGCGGCTCCAAGAAGTGCGAACGCTGCTGGAGGATTTTCCCAACGCCGCGGGTCAACGCTACCTGGTGGGGCCGCATCCTTTGGTCATGGCCGTGCATACGGCCAATGCCGAGATGGTGGACCTGTTGCTGGAGCATGGGGCCGACGCCAACTTGCGGGATTCGGAGACCGGCGAGTCGTTGATCACCCGCAGTGCCTTGATTGGCGAGCCGCTGATTGTCGAGTTGCTGTTGGCCAAGGAGCCACGGATCGAGTTCACCACGATCCACCGCGCCCTGGAGGGTAAGGATTCGTCCACGTTGGCGCTGCTGCTGGCGGCGCGGCCCGAGTGGGGACCGCGGGAGCTGGGCGATCGGCTGCTGACGACCGCCGCCGAGAGCGGCAATCCCGGCCTGGTGAGCCTGCTGTTGGAACGCGGCTTCGATCCGAATCAACCCCCGCCCGGCGGCGACGACGAAGGTCACTACGTCAATCCGCTGCAAGCCGCGGTGTTCTCGGAGAATTACTCCGTGGTCCGCATGCTGCTGGCGGCCGGTTGCACGCAGGAGGTGCTCGACGCCTCGTTGGGGATCAGCGTCCGCGATGGCACCCGCGAGATCACCCGGCTGCTGCTGGAAGAGGGCGGGCGGCCCGATGGCCAGATGATTGCCCAAGCCGCCATGGCCGATCACTTTCCCATGCTGCGGATGCTCATTGACTACGGTGCGGACCCCAACACCGAGGCGTTCGGATCGAGCCTGCTGGAGCACGCCATCCACAGTGGCGGCCACCGGACGTTGGCCTATTTGTTGAAGATGGGGGCTCGCCCGCCCGAGGACATGGGCCAGCCACCGTTGGCTGCGGCCGAACGGGCCGATCCCGAGGCCGTGGCCAAGCGGTTGGTGGACCTCAACCAGGCCTGGGCAACGTTTGTCTCCGGCTGCAAACGCGGCGACATCGACGAGGTCCGCCGGGCCGTGCTGCTGAAGCCCAGCGTGACCCGCGAGACCGAGATGGTCAGCGTGCCGCCCCGCGAGGCGGGCGAGGACTCTTACATCGAGATTACCGGCTTGGGTGCCGCGGCGGTGTTTGGCCATACCGAGGTGGTGGCCTACCTGGCCGGGCTGGATCATGTCGATTTGGAAGCCCGTTGCGATTTGCCGGGGCGGGCCTACAGCTACACCGGCACGGCGTTGCACCTGGCTGTCTATTCCCGCGATCTGCCCACCATCGAGGCCCTACTGACTGCCGGCGCCAACCCGCAACCCCGGCGATTCGGTTTGACCGACCTGGACCAGTGGGTCAACGATCATGCCGACAATCGCGAGGCCGTCATCGTGGCCCTGGGTGCCGCCCGCGAGCGTTGGAACCAGTGGCACGAGCGATTGCGTCAGGCGATTCGCTCGGACGATGTGGACGGCTTCGCCCAAGAGGCCGCCGGTCGCGCGTGGTACGAATTGGTTGACGATGCGGGGCGCACCCTGACGCACGAAGCCGCCGCCGCCGGCCGCCGGACGATTCTGGCCTGGATGCTGGAGCACGGTGGCGATCCGGCCCAGCGCGATGGCGACGGTCGCAACGCGGTGCATCACGCTTTGTTGAACCATCACGCCGACTTGGCGACCTGGTTGGTGGCCCAACCGTATTCGGCCGACGATCTGGTCCGTGCCCTGTGGCAGAACGACCGCGAGGCGGTGGCCAGGCTGCTGGAAGGGTTTGGTCGGTGGGAGCGGCTCAGTCAGCCCTATGCCGGTTATTTGCCCTTGCATGTGGCCGTGGCCACCGGCGTGCCCGAGCTGGTGGATTTGGTGCTGGAAGCCGGTGCCGAGCCCTTGGCCCCGACCGCCGATGGTCGCACGGCCCTGGAGTTGGCGCGCCTGGGCGGCGACGAACTCAAGGCGCTCGAGACGCGGCTGTTCGGTCGTGCATTGGCCGGCAAACGGCAGCGCACGCCCATCGTGCAACGCTTGGAGCAAGCCGAGTCGCGCGCGACCACGGTGGCCCGCAACCTGTTCGACACCACGCGAAGTGTCCGCATGGGAGGCGAGCTGCTGGGGCCCGGCAATCAGTATGTCGAGGTCGACATGAGTCTGTACGCCTGGGTCAATAATGAGGGCGGCTGGCGGATCCGCGAGTTAGAACTTCGCTCGGAGGCCGGCCGGGTCGAGTTTCGGCACGATCCCCGCGAGGGCACGCTGTGGACCCTCACGCCGCCGGTACGGACGGGACCCCGCCAGGTTTTCCGTAGCGAGCAGCAATTCCGCGAGGCTCACGGCGAGCTGTTTGACCATTTCCGCCAATACATCGATCAGCAGTTGCGGCGCGAGATTGGCTCGGAACTGCAACTGGGCGGACCCCTGGAGCCCGACAGCCGCAAGATCCTGCTTGGGGTGAACGTCACGACGACCGGGGAAGGCGGCGTGTCGGTACGCAGCGTGGTGCCCAGGAGCAATGCCGCGGCGGCCGGTGTCCAGACCGGTGACCTGGTGACCGCCGTCAACGACGTGCAGGTCCACGAGCCCGAGCAGCTTGGGCAGTTGTTGGGTTGGTTCGAACCCGGAGATCGTTTCGAGTTGACGATTCTCCGTGGGGGCGTGACTGAACGCCTGACCGTTCACTTGCGGCCGCAGGCCGAATAGATCGCCTGAGGGTGTGCGGCAGAGAGTTCATCGCTGGTCCAGGGCGGCTGTGCGGCTGTCGGCAAGGCAGCCCCGATCCGGGCGGTGGATCACCGCTCGCGATAGGTGATGCGTCCCTTGCTCATATCGTAGGGGCTGAGTTCCACGCGCACCTTGTCGCCCGGCACAATACGGATGAAGTTTTTCCGCATCCGCCCGGCCACATGGGCAATCACCTCGTGGCCAATCTCCAACTTGACCCGAAATCGGGTGTTGGCCAGGGCCTGGGTGACCACGCCCTCAACCTCGACCCCCTCTTCCTTCTGTTTGTTCATATGGTCCTCAGAACGGAAAACGACCTCGGAACTCCCGAGGTCACCGACGTATCCTACCAGCGCGCCGAAAAGCGTCCACCGCCCGGGCTCGTTTTGCCCAGAGCGGAATCGCAGCACACACCCCAAGCCGGAGGGGAAGCTGCTCGTCTCAGACAGCACAAATCATACCGCTGGACCGAGGGAGCCGGAAATCCACCCTCTCAGGCCAGGGATCACCCCACCCAGTTTGGTTGAAGTGGTCGCCCCAAAGTCAATCACTCGTATGTTGATATGTTGATGAAAAACGCCGGTTGGTGCCACCCCTATTGTGTGGATTCCCCCAGGTTCCTCAAAATTTCATTCGGCCGCTAAGCGTTGCCCATCGCGCGAGCGGCCTGGTCGCACAAGGCGTCGGCCTGGGCCTGCGAGGCGGCTTCGCCCATAATCCGCACGATCGGCTCGGTATTGCTGGGGCGAACCAGAACCCACCCTTCGGGTGTATCGACCCGTAGTCCGTCGCGGCGATCGAAGCTGGCGTGGGGGAAGGCGGCTTCCAGCCGGGCGAAGGCCGCATCGAGTTGGCTGCGATCCAGCGGACACTTGTGCTTGACCATCACCCATTGTGGCAGGGTGGCGGCCAATTGGCTGAGCGGCACGTCTCCCTCGGCCAGCATTTCCAGGATCAGGGCCATCCCCACAAAGCTGTCGCGGACCGGCCCCACCCGGAGATCGATCACCCCGCCGTTGCCCTCGCCACCGATGAACGCGCCTTGGGACTGCATGGCGTCGACCACGTGGGCCTCGCCCACACGGCTGTGGGCAAATGGCACGCCATGGCGGTTGGCGATGTCTTGCGTCATGCGGCTGGTCGAGCAATTGGTGACCCCCGGGCTGGGATGGTGGGTCAGCACATGCTGGACACACAACGCCAAGGTGGCCTCTTCGCCGAGACATTGGCCCGACTCGTCGATCAGGGCCAGCCGGTCGGCATCGGGATCCTGGCAGAAGCCAACCGCGGCCCGCTCGTCGACCACTCGGGGGCAGACCGAAGCGAGATTCTCGGCCACGGGTTCCGGCGGATGAGCAAAGCGACCGTCGGGCGTTTCACCAAGCACGACGATCTGGCATCCCAGGGCTTCCAGCAAGGGCCGGCCCAGGCGGCTGCCCGAGGCGTGGTTGGCGTCCAGCACCACGCGAAACCGCCGGGCGCGGATGCGGTCGACATCAACAATCGCCAGGATCGCCGCCAGGTGCGGCTCGTGGGCGTGGGGCCAAGTTGTGATTTGGCCGACCGCGGCGTGCTCGACCCATTGGGGCACATGGTCGCGGTAACGTTCGAGCACCCGTTGGCCCATGGCCTCGGGGATCACGCGGCCCTCAGGTCCAAACAGCTTGATGCCGTTGTACTCGGGTGGGTTGTGGCTGGCCGAGACTTGGATGCCGCCGGCCGCCTGACGATTGCGTACGGCAATGCCGACCGTGGGCGTGCTGGCCACGCCGAGATCAATCACATCGCGGCCCGCGGCCGCCAGGCCCGCGGTCAGCGCGGCGGTCAGCATTGCGCCGGTCGCCCGACCATCGCGGGCCAGCAGCATCGGGCCCGGACCAAGCTCGGCGGCGAAGGCCGTGCCGTAACCGATGGCCAACAGCGGATCGAGCGACTCGCCGATGATGCCGCGCAATCCCGAGACACTGATGATGGGCTCCGCCACGATGAGTTCCCTCCTGGTCAACACGTTGAATGGGTCAAGCGGTCCGCCCCGCCGGCGGGGCTGGATTAGGACTCGTCCCCCGCGAGTCGTTGGGCGAGCCACTGGCTCTGGTCGGGTGTGAGTTGATCGAGCGCGGCGGGATCGAACCGCGTTGAAGCATCGACGATGGCCTGATCGGGGCCATCGGCCAACGTGGCGCCAAACAGCGATGCCCCCGTGAAGACGGCTCGTCGTAGATCGGCCCCCACCAACGAAGCCCCTTCCAGGTCGGCCTCGTCAAAGCGGGCGGCGACCAGGTGGGCTCCATCGAGCTTGGCGTTCGACAGGTTGGCTCCCCGGAAATCGGCCTGCTCCAGCCGGCAACGACGGACGTCGGCATTCCGAAGAATGGCCTCGGCGGCAAGCAGGCCGTCGAGTGCATGCTCGGCGACCGCGAGACTCGTGAGGTCCCGCCCGCGGAAGTCTTTGCTGACCAGCAGGCGTTGGACCTCGGACTTCGACAGCCCACTGGCCACGTAACGCTGTTCTTGCCAGGGATCGGCCGTGTTGTGGTAACCGGCCGTGGCTTCCCAAAAGCCGAGCTGGTCTTCGGCCAGCAGGGTCACCCGCTCCAACCACTTGACGCTCTTGTAGAAGTAACGGCCTGGGACCACCACGCGAACCGGCCCGCCGTGCGGACTGGTCAACGGCTGGCCGTCGGCCTCGAGGGCGACGAGCGGATCGAGGGCTTGGCAGTCGTCCCACCGCAGCGAGGAACTGTGGTTGCGTTCGCTACGGGCCGTGAAGCTGATGTAGGCCGCATCGGCCAGGGGCCCGCAGTGCTCGACCAGATCCAGTAGCCGCACCCCACGGAACGTGAGACCCAGCTTGGACCAACGGGTCACGCAGTGCAGGTCGACGGTCCGCGTGATCGGCGGCCAGGACTGCAACTCCTCCAGGGTCAACATCATGGGGCGGGCGAGGCGTCCGGTGAACTCAATCCGCCAGGGGCTGTCGTCTCGGCGGGGCTGGCGTTCGCCAATCACCGGCCATTTGTCTTGGGCCACAAGCTGCTGACCCGGCGGAAGGGTCATGCCGGCTGGTCCCCGTCCCGGGTCTTTTCGCGGACCCGTCCACGATGGTCGTCGTTGGGCGGGGCCTTGCGGCGGCGGGCGACCGCCAGAATTCCCAAGGCTGTTGGAATGACCGACAGCATGGTCCCGGCCAGCCCCAAGACGGCGGCTTGGAAGGCCGCCTGGGCAAACTCGTGGCTGCCGGCTACGCCAAACGCTTGGCTGTGCGTCAGCAACGTGTTGAGCAAATGGGTGATCCACCACGCTGCCAGCACAGCCGGAACCAGGCTGAACAGGGCCTGAACGGTGAGTACCGGCCAGGCGTGGACGAAGCGCCAGCTCCCAGCCACCTCGCCCCAGAGTTCGAGCAGCCGCTCCTTTTTGAGACCGATCAGCGCGAGACGCTCGAACCCAACGTCGTCAGGCAGGCCCGCGCTTCGGAACCTGCGCCGCAGGCGCTCCCGGGCGCTGTGTCCATAACGATTGAGGACATCGTCGACCGTTCGGCGACCGCGCAGCTTTGCGAAGAGGCTCTGCCCT